>DROE01000147.1 GCA_011322005.1 Devosia sp. | reverse complement strand
TTTCTCCCTGATCCGCATCGGGTGTTTCCGCCTGAACCTCTCCCGCTGCTTCGCCTTCCGAAGCGCTTTCAGAATTTTCTGGAGTTGAACTGGGTTCATCACGCGCCTCCTTATCCGATTTTTCCTCATCGTCCTCTTTTCGCTGCGGGTAAACCTCTGCATGAATCTGTCTGGCCAAATCGGCTTGCTCTTGCACTTTTTTCGGGAGAGCCATATCAAGTCTTCTCCTTTACTCTGGAAAATTGATCCGGCGCATCTCGGACAGTTTCCAAAATCTCTGTCACGGCCCGCGCCATACCACGAACGACTTCAACCTGTTCACGCTCTTCATACAGCATGCGCTGCACCAGTTTCTCACCGTAGTCACCGAGCGCTTCGAGGAACAACAGGAACTGGCGGTTGTGCCCCCTTACCAGTTCCGCAACTGCTTGCAATTGCTCGTCATTCAGCCTCATCTACGGGTAAACACCGTCGAACCGGGATACCCAATATATTCACGGCGGCTAGGTGAATACCCTTTCTTGTACCACTGCTCATAGTTGGCAATGGCCACCTGTTCATCCGACCGCTTCAAATTGGGCTTCCGACCAAACGTAGTCCCAATGTTTTCAAGCGTTTCCGATCTTTCCTTAATGCGCTTCATCATACACCTTCCGTACCATAACCCGTGCGCTTGGAAAAGCCACCGCTCCCCGGAATGCACTTGATGTGCCGCATACCCGGACTGCCCGTCGCTTCAGTCCCAACAGCCATGGCCCCTGCCTTGTGCGGGTTCATGTTGCCGTACGTGACCTTACCGCCCATGCGGCCCTTTTTCTTTTCATCCATGCCACCCATCTTTTCCTTACCCTGCTTCATCATCATGAGAATCACCTCCTAACCCAGATTACGCACTGACGGAACACTCACTGCCCGATTCCTGAACGCATTGTCCGTCTCTTCACCCAAACGCCCCGCCCCATCTTTACTCTGCGGCTGAGCCCCTTGCGCAGCTGCAGCCTGCTGCGCCATCTCCTGTTGCTGCATAGCCTCTTGAAGTGCTTGCAGTTTATCAGAGTCTGGAACAATTTCATCCCCCGGCAACCCAAGGTCATCCGCCAGACTCCGCAGTATCGCTGCACGCCCTTCGACGCCTACAATATTCATATCCACTGGATTCGCCGTCAACGTCAGGAATTCGAGTCGGCGCATCCGATCCTGTTCCTTCGCCAAGGCAATCTCCATGCCTCGGACAACGATGCTACTGTCACCTCGCAACTCACCCGTCGTATCTGTCAGCAATACCATTTCATACAGCGTCTGCAAAAGCGGCGAAATCACATCCCGATCAATATTGGCCGCCACATTCTGCAGCACCTTGGTCGCATTACTCTGCAGCATCGCAAGCCCAGACGCGGTACTCCCTGCGCCACCCACCCGGCTCGACCCCGTGATATATCGCGGAATGGCTGACACCTCATCCGCGATAGTCGTCATGGCGTTATAGACTGCCAACAACTCATTGGCATTGCTGTTGGGTTGGTAGAAGTCAATCGCCTTGTCACGCCCACCCCCCGCAATATCGGTCTGTATCCGCCAACGCTTCCACGGATACAGCGTATCAGCATCTGTGGTGGGGGAAAGCCGGGTTTCGTCGATAATGACTTGCGGCCCGGACGAAATCGACAGGTTGTTCACCAACGCCCGCAACGTCGCGTTCGCAACTGATTGAACGTCCGCAATAATTTCGTAGACGCCGTGCCCATAGGCACTGCCGGGGACTTTTTCAAAAGAAGTGATGTAATAGGGGTGCCGCTTACGCGGACTGGGGTTCATTTGAACCTTGATGACATGGTTACCGATCAGCCAAGCCGTTACGTCATAGTCAATCAGCTCGTCTTCAACCTGTTTATCGGTAAACCCAAATTCTTTCAACAACTTACCTTGAATTGGCCCGTGCCATTCAAGCGTATCGATCAACTCGGACGTATTCTGTTGAGGCACCTCCCTGTCTTCGAGATACGCCCGCGTGTTATCTGTCGTATCGATCCATTCAGAAAGCCCGCCCCGCCCATGCTCTTCAAGCACTGCCCGTATGGCCTCATCGTCATAGCCGGGCAACCCCAACAAGGAATTCAACTCGGTCCGTGACAGCCGTATCCGCTCAAACACTGCCGCATTGGGGATATCCGCATCAGCACCGGGCTCTACGAACAAGTCGAAGGGACTGACCCGCCGCCAGAACATCTGCGGCGCAACCTTGACCTGCAACTCGCCATCAACCCATTTGACCTTTCTCGCCTGCTGAACGACAGGCCCCTTGATACAGGCATACGGGAAAATCGGCAGGTCAATCAAAAACTCGGCCAACGCCGAGTAAAACCCCCCTTCAACCAGAATGTCATCCATGAATTTTTCAGCTTTCTTGGACGCCTTTTCTGCCTGCTTGAACTGTGTCCGCCGCGCCGCTTCGACCAACTGCATCTTGCGCCGTTGCACGATCTCAGGCGGTACAGCCTGCCCGCTCGTCTCCAGCGTAGCAACCTCAGACTGCACCAACGCATCGATGCTCTGCTGCAGGTCGTCCGGCATATCCGGCACGGGTGTGGGCTGCAGCCCCCACGGCCGCTGCGCCCCGAGAAACACATCCCGCAAGACTGCTGTCGCGCCCCGACATTTGACCGTCGTCAACCGCGAGAAGACTTTCGAGCCTCCGAACCGTTCAATCTCCCGAAGAATCTCAGGCGGATACTCACCGTTATAGGCCCGCAGCGCTTCCTGCAACCGCTTATCGATGCGGCGGGCACTGCGATGGTTTCGGAATTCGTCGAATCGACGGGAAAGGTAGGCTGCGAGTTCCGACGTGGCGTCGTTCTCTTCGAAGGCGGGTTCCTGTTTTGCGGCGTCCTGTTCATCGAGCAGCTGCGTCGTCTGCTCGGGTGACATGACGCGGAGTACGCCTTGAGGCATCGGTTCCTCACAAATCAATGGTTTGCAAAAGTGTGGGGCAGTATTACAATAATGTCAAGCTGTCAACCCCACGAAGGGCTTCCCATGGGTAACGCACTTGACCAACCTATTTCCTACAACGACATTTCTCCCAAGCTAATCAATGAATTGGCACTCGGACTTTACCCACCAAGCGAAGTCTTCGAACGCTTCGGCTATTCAAAGGAACAGGCTGCACGCCTCATCGATTCAGGCGCTTTCGCCAAGGCGCTGAAGGACGCCAAGGCCAAATGGGCCTCCACAGAGTCCGCCGAAGAGCGTATCCGCCTCAAGGCCTTGATCGCCCTCGAAGAAATGATGCCCTCCCTGTTCGCCATGGGCGTCGACTTTGATGTTAACCCCACCGCTCGTAACGAAGTTTTCAAGTCTTTTCAACGCCTTGCAGGTATCGAGAAGCAGGAGCAAGGCAGTGTTGGCGCAGGTTTCGCCATCAACATCAATCTCGGCGACACCAAACACGAAATTGTCGTTGACAAACAACCGGTTATCGAGTCCTCGGACACCTGATGCACCGCATCGACTACACGCCAACCCCAACCCTGCTGGCTTTTCACCAGTCGGACGCTCTGGTCCGCGTCACCGTGGGGCCGCTTGGTAGTGGCAAGACGTTTGCCATGATCATGGAGCTGGTACGCCGCATGGTGGAGCAGGCCCCATGGACAGACGGCATCCGCCGCACCCGTTTCGCCATCGTCCGTAACACGCTGCCCCAGCTGAAGCAGACCGTGGCAGAGGATATCAAGCAGATACTCGGCCCCACCACGCAATTCAAAATCGCCGAGTCCACGTTCCGTTTCCGTTTCCCCCTGTCCGACGGCACCCGCGTCGAGTCCGACTGGCTGCTACTCCCCTTGGAGCACAAGGAAGATCAGCGTCGCCTGCTATCTCTGCAGCTGACAGGCGTCTGGATCAGCGAGTGCCGAGAAGTCGAGTACTCCGTCGTGGCGGCGGCACTGGGTCGTACCGGCCGCTACCCCTCGAAGGCGATGGGCGGCTACACGTGGCGCGGCCTCATCGCCGAAACGAACCCATGGTCCGAAGGGTCTGACTGGCACGAGCATCTGGTGCTGAACCGCCCGGACAACTGGGACCTGTTCACACAACCCGGCGGCCTCGCCCCGGACGCCGAGAACCGCGAAAACCTCCCCGAGGGGTATTACGAGTCCCTGATGCAGGGCCACTCGGAAGAGTGGGTGAAAGTGCACGTGCATGGGAAATGGGGCGATGACCTGTCAGGTCAGGCTGTCTTCAAGCAGTCCTTCAACCTCGATTTCCACACCGCAAAGTCCGGCCTCATCCCCGACCGCATGCGCCCCCTGCTCATCGGCGCGGACTGGGGCCGCACCCCCGCCGTCCTGCTGGGGCAGCTGGATTCACGTGGCAGGTTATTGATTCTGGAAGAAATTACGGGAGAAGATATCGGTGTCGAGCAGTTTATCACCGAAAAAGTCTACCCCGTGCTCTACGACCGCTACACCGGCATGCGCGTGCATATTATTGGTGATCCGGCAGGGGGGATGAAATCGCAGGTGTCTGAAGAGTCGGTTTTCGACGTGATCCGGCGGCTGGGCCTCTCGGTCTCCCCGGCACCCACCAACGATATCGCGCCGCGTCTGCGTGCCGTCGAGAAATTCCTCATACGGCAGCTGGATGGCAAGGCCGCCCTGCTGATAGACCGGAATCGTTGCCGCCTGTTGGTTCGGGCTCTGCTGCAAGAGTATAAATATAAAAGGAAAAAGACTGGCGACGTGGATGACAAGCCGGACAAGACACACCCGTGGTCCGACCTTGCAGATGCGCTGCAGTACCTATGCGCCGGGTGCGAGACCCCTACGGTTGGGCGGGTGTTGAATCCCCCGATGCGGCAGCGAGAGCAGCCCCCGTCTGTGGTGGCGTGGACGTAGCCTCTTCTTTCAAGAGCTTGTCGATGGCAAGCCGGAACAACTCACTCATCGACCTTCCCTCGCGTTTCGAGAATTCTCGCAGCTGCTTCAGCTGACGCAGTGTAATAAAAAAGCTCACTCGTTGCATGGCGGACTCCTTGTAGGTGTGTAAGTGTGGCGTATGGGCGGCCCGGTGTCAAGGTGTGTAAGAAAGACATACATCGAAAAGACTGAGAAATTGTGAGTGCAGGACATAAAGGCCCCCTATAGGAGCACCCCATCCACGCATACCCCACCCCCCTCCCCCCCCCGGCCTCCATTAATAAATGAGAACGGTTGTTGGGTCGAACCCAACGCGCCACTACCCTGA
>DROE01000146.1 GCA_011322005.1 Devosia sp. | reverse complement strand
CCTTCGTTATGCCGCTCGGGGACCCTACCACAGTGTTTTTGCGGCGCGCTGCGGCCAGTTGCTGTCATAATCGGTGCTGCTGACTTTCCCCCCTGATGCATCGGAAAGCATTTCGCCGGGAGTGGGCAGCGTTTTTGCGTCCACATGTGCCTCAGGGTTCCACAGGTCGGCGCGCATCACGGCGCGGGCACACTGAAAATAGACCTCCTGAACATCAATGGCGATGACCGAGCGGGGCAGTTTCCCTTCGGTTTCGAAGCGGGCGCAGATATCCTTGTCCGCCGTGACGATGGCGCGCCCGTTGACCCGTAATACGGTATTGGAGCCGGGCACCAGAAACATCAGGGATATGCGCGGGTCCGAGATGATGTTGCGCAGGCAATCCATGCGGTTGTTGCCCCGCCGGTCGGGCAGCATCAGAGTTTTGTTGTCCACACAGGTGACAACATTTCCCCGGTCGCCGCGCGGGGAACAATCCAGACCCTGAGGGCCGACGGTTGCCAGCGCCATAAAGGGAGAGGCTTCGATAAAACGACGGTAGGTCGGGGTGATGTGATCGGTAACCTTGATAATTGCCGCTTGTGCCGGTTCGCCATAAATGGCCTCAAGTTCAGCGATGTCGGTGATGGCTGCCATTGGGGCACCTGCTTTGATATGAGGCAAAAGGGGACATTCTAAAAGACATCATACACAGAGCGCGGACGTGCCGACAGGGCAAAGGAGTATGAAAGCGAACGGGTGCGCAGGTTGCCCAGCATGTGGCGCAGCTTGAAGTTGCCGGGCTTCCGGCACGGGATGCGCAGCTGGTGCCGGGCGACATGAAAACGCGGTTCTTTGTTCCCGAAGCCAAACGCATGTCTTTTGCGCTGGAGGACGAGTTGATGCTGAGCTGTGATGGATGCGGGGAGGGAATTGTTACAACGCTCACCTATATGTCGGCCGACCCCCAGCATACGCCACCCATCGTCTATTCCCGTGAAGAAAGAGCCCGTCTGGTGTTCATGGCGGAGGCAAAACTAAACGGTGAAACACGCCTGTTGCCCGGTCAGCCGGTAACGCTGACGCGGATTTCTGTCGGGGAGCAACCATGAGTGCCCTGGGAGTTGAAGAGAGGGACGCCAGGCCGGTCCCGGCGATCTCCGTCACCGGGCTTACAAAAAAATATGACGATAAAACCGTGGTCGACCATCTGGATATGGAGGTGCCGCGGGGGGCCATTTACGGGTTTCTAGGGCCGAACGGGTCGGGCAAGACCACAACCATCCGCATGATGTGCGGCCTGCTCATTCCCAATTCGGGCTCGGGGCAGTGCCTTGGCTTTGACATTCTGGCCGAGGCGATGAAAATCAAGGAGCGGGTGGGCTACATGATCCAGAAGTTCTCGCTTTACGAGGACCTGTCCATCCGCGAAAACCTTGATTTCATGGCTCGCATGTACCGGCTGGAAGATCGGGAGCAACGGGTGAACGATGCCCTTGTTGACCTGGGGTTGAGTGATCGGCGGCAGCAGTTGGCGGGAGAACTTTCGGGGGGTTGGAAACAGCGGCTGGCGCTGGCCGCCTGCCTGTTGCACAACCCCCAATTGCTGCTGCTGGATGAACCCACGAGCCGGGGTTGACCCAAAAGCACGGAGGGATTTCTGGGAGGAAATACGTCGTCTCTCGGCGCAGGGTATCACCGTGCTGGTTTCCACCCATTATATGGATGAGGCGGTGCAGATTGCTGGCGGCGGATGCCTCGGATCCGGCGGTGGCA
>DROE01000145.1 GCA_011322005.1 Devosia sp. | reverse complement strand
GGCCCACGGACGAAGCAATAGCACCGGTTTTAAGGCCAAAGCCGGTGACAAAACCGTGCCCGATATTGCCGTTAATGCCATGGCGTTCGAGCACCGCCACCTTGATAACGTCCGCAGCGATGTCGGGTTGCACGCCCCGTTCGGTGACGGCCAGCGTCGCCTCCTGCTTGAAGGTGATGATAAGGCCCGGCTTTACCCCGATGACCGGCATCTGGTTTTTGCCGTGCAGGGGTTTCATTTCGAACGCCTCTGGCGGAACCGGCTTTGCTTTCATGGAATTCAGACCCACGGGGGCGACCGGTTCGCGGGCCAGAAAAAGCTCGTCTGTCACCTGCCGTCCGGCGCTGATGACGTCAGAGACCCGGCAGTCCTTCAGGTCGTCGAGCAGGGCGATGTCGGCGCGCCAGCCGGGGCCGAGGATTCCCCGGTCCCTGAGCCCGAAAATCCGGGCGGCGGAAATGGATGCGCAGCGATAGGCCAGATAAGGGTCGATGTCTTTTTTTATCAGGCGGCGGATGAGAGCATCCATGTGACCCTCTTCGGAGATGTCGAGAGGATTGCGGTCGTCGGTGCAAAGGGCGACGAAGCTGGCACTGTCGCGGTCAATTATTTCCGCCAGCGCGTCAAGGTCTTTTGAGACAGAGCCTTCGCGGATGAGAATGGCCATGCCCTTGGCCAGTTTTTCCCGCGCTTCGGGGGCGCTGGTGGCCTCATGGTCGGTGCTGATGCCGGTGGCCAGATAGGCGTTGAGGTCTTTGCCCGAGAGCAGGGGGGCGTGGCCATCCATGTGGCGGTCCTGAAAAGCAAGCAGTTTGGCCATGATTGCCGGGTCGGTGTTGAGGACGCCGGGGAAGTTCATCATTTCAGCCAGCCCGATGACCTTGGGGTGGTCGGCAAAGGGCAGCAGGTCGGCGATTTCCAACTGTGCACCGGAGGTTTCAAAGGCGGTGGCGGGCACGCAGGAGGACAGATTTATGCGAATATCCATGATGGTGCGCATGGCGCAGTCAAGGAAGTAGGTCAGCCCCTCAATTCCGGTGACGTTGGCGATTTCGTGGGGGTCGCAAATGACCGTGGTCACCCCGTAGGGCAGCACGCAACGGTCGAACTCAAAGGGGGTAACCAGCGAGCTTTCAATATGCAGGTGGGTGTCGATAAAACCGGGAACTGCCCACTTGCCGGTGCCATCAACAGTATTTTTGCCCTCATATTGGGCATGGGTGCCCACAATGCGGTCGGCAACGATGGCAATGTCGGTTGTGGTGATTTGTCCGGTGATAACATCGAGGAGGTTCACATTTTTTATCACCAGATCGGCGGGTTCGATGCCTTTTCCGGCGCGGATCATTCTTGTCAGAGTGGCCTTGTCTGTCATTGGCTGGCTCTATAGCTTGGAGTTTCAGGTATAGCCATCCAGCATGGGCGCTTGCCGACAATTGTGCAAGCCGGTGAAACAAGGGGAATATTGTGACATACAAAAGAGCCAGTCAGGCAATTGCAGCAATCATGACAGTTCTTGTTCTGATGACATTTCCTGCTGTTGCGCAGAAGGACGTCATCTGGCCGACTTATTTCAAAGTGGTGGGAGTGGCCGACAATGATGTGCTCAACGTGCGCGGTCTGCCCAATTCTTCGGCACCCATTGTTGGCGAACTGGCACCAAATTCGGGACCGATCGAGGTTCTCGCCTCCCAGAACGGCTGGGCTCAGGTCTCGACCGGAGAGGGTATGGGCTGGGTTTCAGAACATTTTCTGGAAGAAATGGTGCTGCCCGTTATTGGTGATACCGCTTTGCCTGAAGGGCTGAGATGCGGGGGGACGGAACCGTTCTGGGGGCTGGAAATCGACACCGCCCGGGTGGTGCTTGACGATATGAATGAGGGCGTATCGACATTTCCGATGTTTGAAACGGGGCAGTTCGCCAACCGGGCCGGTTCGCTGAACTTTTTCATTGCCGCGGGTGAGGGCGGACAAATGACCGGGATCATTTCCAACCGGATTTGCTCGGACGGGATGAGCGATCGTCTTTATGGTCGCAGCATAGATTTGCTGATCTCTACCCCGGAAGGCACTTCGGCCGTCTCGGGATGCTGTTCTGTCCCGGCAAGCCAATAGACAGGCGCTGCGCTTTGGCTTAAGGGCCTATCAAAGCAAAAAAGTAAAGCATACACCCTATGACAGATCAGTCGGCGTCCATTTCCCTTGCGCAAAAATACGGGAGCCCGGTGCCCCGTTATACCAGTTACCCAACCGCGCCCCATTTCAGCGAAAGCGTCAACGAGGGGACCTATCGGGGCTGGCTTGGGGCGCTGGGTGGCAGCGATACGCTCTCGCTTTATCTGCATGTGCCGTTCTGTGACCGGCTGTGCTGGTTTTGCGGCTGCCACACCAAGCAAACCCTGCGCTATGACCCCATCTCCACCTATGTCGCGCATTTGCTCAAGGAAATTGATCTGGTGGCGGCTGCGGTCGGCGGGGCACCAAAGGTCAGCAATGTGCATTTTGGCGGCGGTTCGCCTTCGATGCTGAGGCCCGATGATCTGGGGCGCATCATTGCCCGTTTGCGCGCCGGATTTTCGTTTGGCGAAAGGCCGGAAATCTCCATTGAAGTCGACCCCGGCGACATTACGCCGGACCGGGTTGAGGCCATGGCTGAAGCGGGGCTGAGCCGGGCTTCGATCGGGGTGCAGGATTTTGACGAAAAGGTGCAGGAGGCCATCAACCGGCCGCAGAGTTTTGAGTTGACCAGCGAGGTAATATCCGCCATGCGCGGGGCCGGGGTGCATTCGGTCAATCTGGATGTGCTCTACGGGTTGCCGCACCAGACGGAGACAACGCTTTCTTCGACCATTCAGCAGGTGGTTTCCCTTGCTCCCGACCGGGTGGCGCTTTTTGGTTACGCCCATGTGCCGTGGATGAAAACCCACATGAAAATGATTGACGAAAGCGCGCTGGCCGACATTGACGGACGGTTCGCCCAGGCGCAACTGGCGGCGTCTCTTCTGGTTGAAGCGGGCTATGAGCGCATCGGCTTTGACCATTTCGCGCGGCACGATGACACGATGGCAGTTGCTGCCCGTGGGGGCCGGTTGCGGCGGAATTTTCAGGGCTATACGGACGACCCGGCCTCGGCCCTTGTCGGCATGGGGGCCTCGGCAATAGGGGAGACGGTGCAGGGCTATGTGCAAAACATCGTGCCCACGGGGCTGTATATGGCAGCGATAAAGGAGGGGCGTTTGCCAGTCGCCAAGGGTTTTGCGCTCGGGCCGGAGGACATCGCCCGGCGCTGGGTGATTGAACGCCTGATGTGTGATATGGCGCTTTCACAAAATGCTACAAAAGAAAAGTTTGGCGAACTGGCGGGGCCGATTTTGCTGGAAGCGGCAGACCTTGCGCAAGGCGATGAGGACGGCCTGTTCGTTGCCGACGGCGACACCTACCGCGTTACCGAAGCGGGCCGACCGTTCGTGCGGGTGCTGGCGGCCCATTTCGATGCCTATCTGAAACAGGGCAAGGCCCGCCATTCGGTAGCTGTGTAGAGGTTCAATTTAGGTTCGAACTGCTCTAGCATGCCCCCCGAACAGTATCGGGGATTTTTGGCATGCAGGAAATTATCGAGGCCTTGGAAAAGCGGCGGCAAGAGGCGCGGCTGGGGGGCGGGCAGGCCCGCATTGATATTCAGCATGGCAAAGGCAAGCTCACGGCGCGGGAGCGGTTGGACGTATTGCTCGACCCCGACAGTTTTGAAGAATACGACATGTTCGTCACCCAGCGCTGCACCGATTTTGGCATGGGCGACCAGAACATTCCCGGGGACGGGGTGGTTACCGGCTGGGGCACCATTGGCGGGCGCATGGTCTATGTGTTCTCCCAGGATTTTACCGTGTTTGGCGGCTCGCTCAGCGAAACCCATGCCCAAAAAATCTGTAAAATCATGGATCTGGCGGTGCAGAACCGGGTGCCGGTAATCGGGCTTAACGACAGCGGGGGCGCGCGCATTCAGGAGGGGGTGGCTTCGCTTGGCGGTTATGCCGAAGTGTTCTGGCGCAACGTGCAGGCCTCGGGCTCGATCCCGCAGATTTCCGTCATCATGGGGCCGTGCGCCGGGGGCGCGGTCTATTCCCCGGCGATGACCGACTTCATCTATATGGTGCGCGACACTTCTTATATGTTTGTCACCGGGCCTGATGTGGTCAAAACCGTGACCAACGAAATCGTCAGCGCCGAGGAACTTGGGGGGGCCGGTACGCATACGATAAAAAGTTCGGTGGCCGATGCGGCCTTTGACAATGACATCGAAACGCTGCTGGAGGTGCGGCGGCTGTTTGCCTATCTGCCGCTCAACGCGGAAGAAAAGGCCCCGGCACTGGCCGTCAACGACAGTGCGACACGGGTCGAGATGTCGCTGGACAGCATCATCCCCGAGAACGCCAACGCCCCTTACGACATGCACGAGGTTATCCTCAAGATTGCCGACGAAGGGGAGTTTCTGGAAATCCAGCGCGAGCATGCGGGCAATATTGTCGTCGGCTTCATGCGGCTTGACGGGCAGGTAACCGGCGTTGTCGCCAACCAGCCCATGGTGCTGGCGGGGTGTCTGGACATTGATGCATCAAAGAAGGGCGCGCGGTTTGTGCGCTTTTGCGATAGTTTCAATATCCCCATTCTAACCCTGGTCGACGTGCCCGGTTTTCTGCCCGGCACGGCCCAGGAATATGGCGGCATCATCAAAAACGGGGCCAAACTGCTGTTCGCCTATGCCGAAGCAACGGTGCCGAAGGTAACGCTGATTACCCGCAAGGCCTATGGCGGGGCCTATGACGTGATGGCCTCCAAGCACATTCGCGCCGACGTGAATTATGCCTGGCCGAGCGCTGAAATCGCGGTGATGGGCGCCAGGGGGGCGACCGAGATTCTTTATCGCAGCGAGTTGGGGGATGCGGATAAAATTGCGCGCCGGACGGCGGACTATGAGGCGCGTTTTGCCAATCCGTTTGTCGCCGCCGAGCGCGGCTTTATCGACGATGTGATTTTGCCGCACAACTCGCGGCGGCGGCTGATACGGGCGTTCTCGACGCTGAAGAACAAGAGGGCGGAAGGTCCGCCGAAAAAACATGGGAATATACCGCTGTAGGGGGTGGGGATGAGTGAAATGAAATCCGGTATTTTTTGGGTTATGATTGGTGTCACCTCGGCGGTACTCACGCTTCTTGTTGGTTCCAATTTTGTTTTACCAGTGGACTGGAGTTTGGTTGTTGCGATTGTTGCTATTTTTGTTGCTGTCTATTCGTCGTTTGTTACATTCCGGTTCTCAAGAATC
>DROE01000144.1 GCA_011322005.1 Devosia sp. | reverse complement strand
CAAGAAGAAAATTCAAAAAAGGCACAAGATGATTGATTTGAGCGTTAATGTTGAGGCCCTTGAAGCCAAGGCCGGTGACATTGCCACCCTGCTCAAGGCGCTGGGCAATGAGCGGCGCCTGATGATATTGTGCCAGCTTGTGGCCCACGGAGAAATGTCTGTGGGCAGCCTTGCCGATGCCATCCAGCTGGGCCAGTCGGCGCTCTCCCAGCATCTGGCCAAGATGCGCGACGAGGGCATCGTCTCCACAAGACGCGAGGGCCAGACCATCTGGTACCGGATTACCGATGCGCGTGTTGAAGAGTTGATGGGCATTCTTCACCGGCTTTACTGTTCAAAAGGGCCGATATAGGTCAAGTTGTTTTCAACAGCCCCAACCGTTCTCGAAACGCAAACCTGATGGTCAGCACAAGGGCGGCAAAGGCCAGCCCTGCCGCCAGACCCATCCACACCCCAATGCCGCGCCAGTCCAGAGCAAAAGCGCTTATCCAGGCCGTTGTCAGCCCAACCCCCCAATAGCCGATGGTGACCAGTATCATGGGCACCTTGGTGTCGGACATGCCGCGAAGGGCGGCGGCCATCACCACCTGAGCGCTATCGACCAGTTGAAAGGCGGCGGCAACCCCAAGATAGGAGGCGGCAAGAACAAGGGTCCTGGCATTTTCAGGGTTCGCCGGGTCCAGATAAAGCGCAACCAGCGGGGCAGGGAACAGTATAAATACCATGAACGGTATCAGGGAAAAGCCCAAAGCCAAGCCCATCGACGTCCAGCCTGCCCTGTGGACAGCGGCGGGGTCGCGGGCTCCATAGGCCAGTCCGACACGAACGGTTGTGGCTTGCGACAAGCCAAGCGGCACCATAAACGACATGGCGGACAGTTGCAGGGCCACTGCGTGGGCCGCCAGTTCCTCTGTTCCCAAAAGACCCATCAAAAGGGACGCGGCACCAAACAGGCCGACCTCGGAAACGAGGATCAGCCCGATGGGAAAACCGATTCTGAGCATCAGGATAAACCGGGGCCAGTCGGATTTGAACAGCCGCACCAGAATGAAATAGCGCCGGTAACGACGATGCAGGACAACATAGCCCAGAGCCACAACGAACATGGTCGTCTGCACAATCGAGGTGGAAATCCCCGCCCCGGCAAGTTCGAGGCGCGGCAGGGAGAAATTGCCGAACATAAGCGCATAATTGCCCAGCGCGTTGACAAAAATACCCAGCACCGTAATCCACAATATTACCGCGCTGTCGCCCTTGGCCGCCATCAGGGAGCGCAGGGCGATGAAAGCAATGCCGGGGAAAACCATCAGCACCGCTGTTGAGAGATATTGTTTTGCCAGCGCGACAATCTGGGGGTCCTGCCCGATGAGGGTGAAAAAGTCCCCCAGCAAAAGCACCAGCGGCGTAATCACCAGCGTTGCCATCAGGGCAATCCAGAAACCCTGACGCACGGTGCGGCGCACGCTTTTTCCCTCACGCGCCCCGATGGCCTGGGCAATCAGCGGCCCGGCAGCGGAAACCAGCCCCACACCTCCTACAAAGAGAGGGAACAGCATGGATGTCGCCAGCGAGCCTGCGGCCAGCTCGTTCGGCCCCAGCCAGCCCATCATGATCACAT
>DROE01000143.1 GCA_011322005.1 Devosia sp. | reverse complement strand
GTTGCCGCCAGTTCCAGGGGCTCAAACCTCACCTTTGACAATGGCGCCGCCATATCTCTGGCCGGGTTGCCCACGGGTGTCGCCAACATGGGAATACGGCCCGAAAAAATTTCTGTTTCCAAAACCGGCAAGGGGCGCATTGATGGCGAAGTCGAAGTCATGGAGCATCTGGGTGCCGACAGCTTCGCCTATATCCGGGTCGAAAAAGTCGGCCTGTTCACCGTGCGTATCGTTGGCCATTCAGACCTGAGTGTTGCAGACAAGGTGGCGCTGAACTTCTTGGATGAGGACATCTACCTGTTTGGCGAGGATGCCATGCGCATCTGAACCGGACCGCCCCTGAAAGCGGTGTTGCCATCCCCCGAACTTACCAGCGGCTGATGACCATTGCATCAAAGATGGCAAACAGATGCAGCATTGCACCGGCAACAACAAACACGTGCCACAACGCATTCTGGAATTTCAGGTTTTCCCAGAGATGAAAGATGATGCCCGCCGAATAGGTCACCCCGCCCGCCACAATCAGCCACAGCGCAGCGGGAGGCAGCGCCAGGGCCAGACTGTGAAAGACGAATAATCCGCTCCAGCCGATACCAAGATAAAATACAATCGCCAGACGTCCGAAATGCTGCGGGACGATCAGCTTCAGCGCAATGCCGATCAGCGCTGTTCCCCACACAAAAGCTGTTAACCCAACCCCTTTGGGCGTGTCCCATATCAGGGCCAGGAACGGCGTATAGGTCCCCGCGATGAACAAAAATATTGCTGCCTGATCCAGACGCGCCAGAAAACGTTTGGTGTGCGTACGCGGCCACAGGTTAAAGGTCATCGACACCGACAAGAGCGTTATCAGGGAAATGACGTAAATGGTCAGTGCGGGAAACTCTGCCGGTGCGGTTTTTATCAACGCCAGGGTCAAAAGAACCGCCCCCCCGGAAAGGGCCACAACCAGCCCCACCCCGTGCACGATGGCATCGGCAATGATTTCACCAGGTGAATGGGAGCGCCTGGTGTGCCACCAGGTCTGTGCAACGTTCCTTATGTCGCCAGATCTACTCAGAACAACCACCCGTAACTCAAAAACCACCATTCATGCTTGCAGAGAACAACGGGTTTGAGCAAGCCACAAATTCATCTTTTTTCCATTAAAGCGGACAGTTTTGGTGCGATAATTGCCTGTTGCAGTCAACAATGTCGGCGCTACGGCATGGGTGTTTTGTCATTCAGGGTCCTGACCCTGTTCAGACGCACCCGCTCCTCTGCGAGACACTGCCTCGTCCGGGCAAACCGATAAATGAACTGTTCAGGTAGTGCGCTCGTCAATCAGCACATTCGGCTTGGCCAGCACCTCAAGCGATTCCAGGTCATCAAGTTTCACCCGGCCGCCATTTACACTCACGCCATAGGGTTTGAGTGTTCCAAAAGCCCGGGAAAGGTTCTCCGGCGTCATCCCCAATATCGAAGCCAGCGTACGCTTGTCATAGGGCAGTTCGACCATGCCCTCCGCCCCCTGGTCCTTGTGGTACTTCAACAGCCAGTTGGCCAGACGCTCAACCGCTGTGCGCAGGCGGAGATTCTTGTACTCCTTGACGACTGCCCGGAAATAGCCTGCCAGTTCAATCACGATGGCGCGGGCAAAGGCGTCATCCTTTTCAAAGGCCGCGCGGATATTCTGCGCCGGGATCATCAATATCCGCGATTTTCCGGTCGTGCGCGCCGACATCAGGTTCACCGCATCCTTCATGACCGCCGCCAGAATGAACGAGCCGATGGGCCGGACCATGGCCAGAACGGCCTCCCGCCCGTTGGCCTGGGCGTAAAGCTCAACGCACCCCTCAATTACCACAAACAAGAAATCCGCGTGATCACCCTCGGTAATCAATTGCACCTGGGCGGGGAAATTCTGCAGAAACGCAGCATGCATCAACTCTGCGAAATTTTCCTCCCTCATGCTCTTGAACGGCTCCAGCTCTCGCATTTCAGGCAAATCATCGGGGCGCATGAGCATTTTCCATAATTGACAAAAATCAAGTGCGTGTTTGATGTTTTTTCTAGTACCCGGAAGGATTTGTAAAGACCCGCATTGAGAGACTTGCCCCAGCCGGACCACGCTTGCTCCTCCGCCAATTGTTTCTTGGCTTTTGCGTCCGATTCCTGGGCCCTGGCGCTTGCTGTTTGATCTGGGTCAACAATACAAAGTCCCTGACCTGATTGTTCTCTTGAACACGGCAGGAACGATTTCAGATGCGCTGCAATCGTCGGAGCCGTACCAAGCGAAGGGGACGAAACAGATGAACCACCTATCTGGCGTAACGCGGGGCCAGCAAAACACCGCGCTCGGTTTGAGCACCCTGGCCTTTACGGTCTGCTTTGCTGTTTGGACGATTTTCTCCATTATTGGTGTGCAGATCAAGGAAGACTTGGGTCTGAATGAAACCCAGTTCGGCCTTCTGGTCGCCACTCCGGTTTTGACCGGCTCCCTGAGCCGGATTTTTCTGGGCGTCTGGACCGACCAGTTGGGTGGCCGCATCATGCTACCTCTGCAGATGATCATCACCTCGGTCGCCGTCTGGCTGCTGGCAACGGTAACCACGTACGAAATGTTTCTCGTGGCAGCTCTGGGGCTGGGCCTTGCCGGTGGTTCTTTCATAATCGGCATCGCCTACGTATCGCGCTGGTTCGACGCCAAACATCAAGGCACGGCACTGGGCATATTCGGGGCAGGCAACGTGGGCGCTGCGGTGACCAATTTTGGCGCTCCCTTTCTTCTGCTTGCTGTTGGCTGGCAGGATACTGCGCGCATTTACGCGGCAGTCCTGGCAGCGACCGCCATCCTCTTCTATGTTTTTGCCAAGGAAGATCCGGTTCGCCAGGAACAAAAGAGAACCGGCACCAAACCCGCTTCGGCCATCAAGCAGCTAGAACCCCTCAAGGACATTCAGGTCTGGCGTTTTGCGACCTATTATTTCTTTGTATTTGGCGCCTTCGTGGCTTTTGCCTCCTTCCTGCCCCGCTACTATGTGGGTGCCTATGGAACAACCTTGGCAATGGCCGGTGTTTTTGCGGGCATGTATTCCCTGCCCGGCTCGGTGTTCAGAGCCCTTGGCGGCTGGATGTCCGATGTCTGGGGCGCGCGCTTTGTCATGTACCTCACATTCATCGTTTCACTGGTTGTACTGTTCATAATGAGCTACCCAGAAACCAGCTATGTGGTTAAGGGCATTCCCAACGCCGACGGTTCCGAGCGCCTGATTGAGTTCAGTTTTGGCATTCCGCTTTGGGGTTTTGTTTTTCTTTCTGTGATCCTTGGCTTTGTCATGAGCCTGGGCAAGGCCGCCGTTTACAAGCATATCCCCGTCTACTTCCCCAACAATGTGGGTGCCGTGGGCGGTCTTGTGGGCATGATTGGCGGCCTGGGCGGCTTCATCTTGCCTATCTCCTTTGGCATCCTGCTTGATCTGACCCACGTCTGGTCGGTTGTCTTCATGCTGATGTTTGCCATCGTGGGGGTAAGCACGATCTGGATGCATATCGCCATCCAGAGAATGGACCGCGCCCGTCATCCCGAACTGGCCAAGGACACTCATCTCTCCGATGTCCCTCCGTTGCCGGACCAGTCATAACAACTACCGGCGGGCCCAACACCGGGCCCGCCCCACATTTCACCAGAGGAGAAAATCGTGGGACAAGATCTTAGAAACTGGACACCGGACGACGAGAAGTTCTGGGAGGAAAAGGGCAAGGCGATTGCAACGCGCAACCTGTGGATTTCCATTCCATCATTGCTGTGCGGTTTTGCCGTGTGGCTCTACTGGGGCATCATCACCGTCCAGATGCTCAATCTGGGCTTTGACTTTGCCAAATCAGAACTGTTCACGCTGGCGGCCATCGCCGGTCTGACCGGAGCGACCCTGCGCATCCCCTCAACCTTTTTCATTCGAATAGCGGGGGGACGCAACACCATCGTCTTCACCACCGCTTTGCTGATGATTCCCGCTGCTGGCACCGGTATCGCCCTGCAAAACCCCGATACCCCGCTGTGGCAATTCCAGGCGCTTGCTTTCCTCTCGGGCATTGGTGGCGGCAACTTTGCCTCTTCCATGTCCAACATCTCCTTCTTCTTCCCCAAGAAAGTGCAGGGTTACGCGCTGGGAATGAATGCGGGTCTGGGCAATTTCGGTGTCACCACCATGCAGGTGGTCATCCCCCTGGTCATGACCATGGGCATTTTTGGCGGCGCGTCGATGACGCTGAAAAACACCTCCGGCACCCTTATCGGAAAAATTCCGGCGGGCACCGAAACCTATATTCAGAACGCCGGTTTCATCTGGCTGGTGGCGCTGATCCCCCTTGCGGTCATCGGCTGGTGGGGCCTCAATAATATCCGCGACGAACACGTCTCACCCGATATTCCAAACCCCATCGGCGCCTTTTCCATCATCTCACTCATGCTGCTGATCGGATTTGTGGCCGCTGCGTTCGGCCTGTGGCTGATGCTGCCCCAGGCCGTGGGCGGTTCGGGCTTTGGCGTTTCCAAATGGTTCGTTTTGCCCATTGTTATTGTTCTGACGGTGGCTGGTCTCAAACTGATACCCGGTCAGGTGGGAAGAAACCTGACCCGTCAGTACAAGATCTTCAACAACAAGCACACCTGGGCCATGACCATCATCTACATCATGACCTTTGGCTCGTTCATCGGCTATTCGGCTGCCCTGCCCCTCACCATCAAGGTGGTCTTTGGCTTTCAGCACATAATGGTTGACGGGGTACTGACCCACGATACCGTCAACCCCAACGGTCCAAGTGCCCTGATGTTTGCCTGGATGGGCCCCTTTATCGGCGCCCTGATCCGTCCTCTTGGTGGCATGATGTCCGACAGATATGGCGGTGCCAGGGTCACCCAGATCATTTCGTTCATAATGGTCGGTTCGGCGATTGGCCTGGCCTATATCATACAGGCGGCCTACGCCTCTGAAACACCCGAGCAGTACTTCCTGCCCTTTATGGCCCTGTTCCTGCTGCTGTTCGCCGCCACCGGCATCGGCAACGGTTCAACCTTCAGAACCATCGCCGTTGTGTTCAACAAGGAACAGGCCGGCCCGGTTCTGGGCTGGACGTCTGCAATTGCCGCTTATGGCGCCTTCATCATCCCCAAAGTGTTTGGGGAACAGATGGGCGCGGGCACACCTCAATACGCCCTTTATGGTTTTGCAATATTCTACGCCATTTGCATCATCATCAACTGGTGGTTCTATCTCAGGCCCAACGCCTACGTGAAGAACCCCTAAAAAGCGCCCCCCTAAACAACCATACCGGTGGAGATGCGTCTCCACCGGTTTCGAAAAAAGAGAGTTTCAAGGACGCGAAAATGAGCCATCTACTCGATCGACTGAATTTCCTCGCCCGCAAAAACGTCGGCAGCTTCTCCGATGGTCACGGTGTGACCACCAACGAAAGCCGGGACTGGGAGCATACATATCGCAATCGCTGGCAACACGACAAGATTGTGCGCTCAACCCACGGGGTGAACTGCACCGGCTCGTGCTCCTGGAAAATCTACGTCAAGGGCGGCATCGTCACCTGGGAAACCCAGCAGACCGATTATCCCCGCACCCGTCCCGACCTGCCCAATCACGAGCCGCGCGGCTGTGCCCGCGGTGCCTCCTATTCATGGTATATGTATTCGGCCAACCGGGTAAAGCATCCCCTGGTCCGCTCCAGATTGCTCAAGCTCTGGCGCGCCGCCCGCGCCACCCTCCCACCGGTCGCTGCCTGGGCTTCCATCGTCGAAGACCCCGAAAAACGCAAGAGCTACACCTCCGTGCGCGGCCATGGCGGTTTTGTGCGCGCCTCCTGGGAGGAAGTGAACGAGATCACAGCTTCCGCCAACGCCTATACCGCCCGCACCCACGGCCCCGACCGGGTAATAGGTTTTTCCCCCATTCCGGCCATGTCCATGGTCTCCTACGCCGCCGGCTCGCGCTATCTCTCCCTGATGGGGGGCACCTGCATGAGCTTTTACGACTGGTATTGCGACCTGCCCCCCTCCTCCCCCATGACCTGGGGCGAGCAGACCGACGTGCCTGAAAGCGCCGACTGGTACAATGCCGGTTTCCTGATGCTTTGGGGGTCCAACGTTCCCCAGACCCGCACCCCCGACGCCCACTTCTATACCGAGGTGCGCTACAAGGGCACCAAGTCCGCCGTGGTATCGCCCGACTATTCAGAAGCGGCCAAATTCTCCGACATCTGGCTCAATCCCAAACAGGGCACCGATGCCGCTCTGGCCATGGCCATGGGCCACGTCATCCTGCGCGAATATCATCTGGACCGCCAGGCCGACTATTTCGAGGATTATGCCAGAAAATACACCGACATGCCCATGCTGGTGCGTCTGGTCAAGAAAGACGGCCACTATATTCCCGAACGTCTCATCCGCGCCTCCGACATTGCCCGCAATATGGGCGAGAAAAACAATCCGGAATGGAAAACCCTGGCCATCGATTCAAACACCGGAAACATCGTCACCCCCCAAGGCTCCATCGGCTTCCGCTGGGGTGAGGACGGCCAGTGGAACCTCGAAGAAAAAAACGGCAAGGGCGAAGAGGTCAAGCTCCAGCTCTCCCTCATCCTGGACGACAACCACGATACTGTCGCCGAGGTAGCCTTCCCCTATTTCGGCAATCGCGAGCACGACCATTTTGAAGGCACCGACCATGACAGCGTACTCAAACGCGCCGTGCCTGCAAAACAGGTAAAACTGCGCGATGGCGAGGCGCTGGTCGCCACCGTCTTTGACCTGTTCGCTGCCAATTACGGGCTCGACCGGGGCATCGGCGAGGCCAACGTCGCCAAGGACTTCTCCCAAGACGTGCCCTACACCCCGGCCTGGGCCGAAAAAATCACCGGTGTGCCCGCCGACCAGATTATCACCGTCGCCCGTGAATTTGCCACCAACGCCGAAAAAACCAATGGCCGTTCCATGGTCATTCTGGGCGCCGGTCTCAACCACTGGTACCACATGGACATGAACTACCGGGGTATCATGAACCTGCTCATCATGTGCGGGTGCATCGGTCAGTCCGGCGGTGGCTGGTCCCATTATGTGGGTCAGGAGAAACTCCGGCCCCAGACCGGCTGGCAACCCCTTGCCTTTGCCCTGGACTGGGCCCGTCCGCCCCGGCACATGAACTCCACTTCGTTCTACTATGCCCACACCGACCAGTGGCGCTATGAAACCCTGAACGTCTCCGAAATTCTTTCCCCCACCGCCCCCGAGGGCGACTGGGAAGCAACGCTTATCGACTATAACATCAAGTCCGAACGCATGGGCTGGCTGCCTTCCGCCCCCCAGCTCAAGACCAATCCGCTTGAGATTGCCGCTCTGGCCGAACAGGCCAAAAAAGAGCCCAGGGACTATGTGGCCGACGCCTTGAAGTCCGGCGACCTCTCCATGAGTTGCGAGGACCCTGACAATCCTGCCAACTGGCCGCGCAACCTGTTTGTCTGGCGCTCCAACCTACTTGGCTCCTCGGGCAAGGGTCACGAATATTTCCTCAAGCACCTGCTTGGCACAACCCATGGTGTCATGGGCAAGGATCTGGGCGAAGAGGGACGCCAGCAATCAACCGAAGCCGTCTGGCACGACAAAGCGCCTGAGGGCAAACTCGACCTGCTGGTTACCCTTGATTTCCGCATGTCAACGACCTGCGTCTATTCCGACATCGTTCTGCCCACCGCCACCTGGTACGAAAAGAACGACCTCAACACCTCCGACATGCACCCCTTCATCCACCCCCTTTCCAGCGCTGCCGACCCGGCATGGGAAGCCCGCTCCGACTGGGACATCTTCAAGGGACTGGCCAAAAAGTTCTCCGAAGTCGCCCCCGAGGTGCTCGGCGTGGAAAAGGACACGGTCCTTGTCCCCATCCTGCACGATACGCCCGGAGAAATCGCGCAGGCATTGGATGTCAAGGAGTGGAAAAAAGGCGAGGTCGAGCCCATCCCGGGCAAGACCATGCCCAATGTGGTCGTCGTCGAGCGTGATTATCCCAATCTCTACAAGCGCTTTACCGCCCTTGGCCCCCTGATGAAAAAGCTGGGCAATGCAGGAAAGGGCATCGCCTGGAACACCGAACACGAGGTCGATGCTCTGGCCACGCTCTCCGGGGTTGTTACCGAAGAGGGACCAACCAAGGGAATGCCCAAAATCGAGAGCGACATCGATGCCACCGAGGTCATTCTGATGCTGGCTCCCGAAACCAATGGCGAAGTAGCGGTCAAAGCCTGGGCATCCCTTTCCAAAGCCACCGGCCGCGATCACACCCATCTGGCACTGCCCAAGGAAGAGGAAAAGCTCCGCTTCCGTGACCTGGTGGCCCAGCCGCGCAAGATCATCTCCTCTCCCATCTGGTCGGGCCTTGAAAGCGAGAAGGTCTGTTACAACGCCTGCTATACCAACGTGCACGAGCTTATCCCGTGGCGCACCCTGACCGGACGCCAGCAGCTATATCAGGACCATTTGTGGATGCGGGCCTTTGGCGAGGCGTTCTGCGTCTATCGCCCCCCCATCGACACCAAATCCATCACCCCTGACATCGAAGCCCGCGACAATGGCAACAAGCAGGTTGTGCTCAACTTCATCACCCCGCACCAGAAATGGGGCATCCACTCCACCTATTCCGACAACCTGATGATGCTGACGCTGAACCGGGGCGGACCTGTGGTCTGGCTCTCCGAGAACGATGCGGCAAAGGCTGATATTGTCGATAATGACTGGGTTGAGGCCTATAATTCCAACGGCGCACTTGTCGCCCGGGCCGTGGTCTCCCAGCGTATGAAAGACGGCACGCTGTTTATGTACCACGCCCAGGAAAAAATCGTGAACACACCAGGCTCCGAAACCACTGGCAATCGTGGCGGCATCCACAATTCGGTGACCCGCGCCATTACCAAGCCAACCCACATGATTGGCGGCTACGCCCAGCAGTCCTACGGTTTCAACTATTACGGAACCGTGGGAGCGAACCGCGATGAATTCGTCATCGTGCGCAAAATGGAAAAGATCGACTGGCTCGAAAGGCCCCTGTCCCGGAAGAAGGAGGTGCTGACATGAAAATCCGCGCGCAAATAGGCATGGTCCTCAATCTGGACAAATGCATCGGCTGCCACACCTGCTCCATTACCTGCAAGAATGTCTGGACCAATCGTGAAGGCGTTGAATACGCCTGGTTCAACAATGTCGAGACCAAACCCGGTGTTGGTTTCCCCAAGGACTGGGAAAACCAGAAAAGATGGAACGGGGGCTGGACCCGCACCGCAAGCGGCAAAATCCAGCCAAAAATGGGCGCAAAGTGGCGCATTCTGGCCAAGATTTTTGCCAACCCCGACCTGCCCGAAATCGACGACTATTACGAACCGTTTGATTTTGATTACGGCCATTTGCAGACCGCTGGCGAAGTGGAGGCCTTCCCCACCGCCCGTCCACGCTCGAAAATCACCGGCGAGCGCATGGAAAAAATCGAATGGGGTCCCAACTGGGAGGAAATCCTTGGCGGGGAATTCTCCAAACGTTCCAAAGACTATAATTTTGAGGGCGTTGAAAAGGAAATGTACGGGGAATTTGAAAATACATTCATGATGTATCTGCCCCGTCTGTGCGAGCATTGCCTTAACCCCACATGCGTGGCCGCATGTCCCTCCGGGGCCATCTACAAGCGCGAAG
>DROE01000142.1 GCA_011322005.1 Devosia sp. | reverse complement strand
TTTAGAGGAGTGCCACCACCCGGGCCGGCAATTCCGGTGACCGCGACGGAAATATCCACGCCAGATCTTTTCAAGGCCCCCTCGGCCATGGCCCGTGCAACCGCCTCGGAAACTGCGCCTTCGCCTTCAATCAAGGCTGCCGGAACGCCAATCATTGCCTGTTTGGCGGGGTTGGCGTAAGTCACGAACCCGCCGTAAACCGCTTGGGATGAGCCGGGAATGGATGTGAGCGCGCCCGCAATCAGCCCGCCGGTGCAGCTTTCGGCCGTGATGATTTTCAGGCGGTTTCGCGTCAGGGCCGAAACAGTTTTTTCCGCCAATTGCAGCGTTTCAACGGGGAACATCAATCATCCTCGCGGGGCAGTTCGATGGTTGCCGTGGCCATGGTCATCAAGCCCTCCTCGCGCCCGATAAAACCCATCTTTTCGGAGGTGGTGGCTTTTACCGACACCCGGTTCTCGGATATTTTGCAGATTTTGGCGACAATTTGGCGGATTTTGGTGGATTTTGGGCCGATTTTTGGTGCCTCGCAGACAATGGTCAGGTCGAGATGGGAAATCCGACCGCCCCGGGCCAACACTCGTTCGGCCGCGAACGACAAAAACACATCTGATGAAGCATTTTTCCATTTTTTATCCCCGGGGGGGAAATGAGTGCCTATATCACCCTCGGCCAGCGCCCCGAGCAGCGCATCGGTCAGCACATGCAAAGCCGCATCGGCATCGGAGTGCCCCTTTAGTTTTGCATCATGGGGGAAATCAACGCCCCCGAGACGCACATTGTCGCCGGACTCGAACTGGTGAATATCCAGACCGGAGCCGACCCGGGTTTCATAGTTTTTCATTTGTCCGATCATCATTTCCGCCCGTACAAAATCCTGCGGCAGGGTAATCTTAAAAGTATTTTCGTGACCGGGCACCAATACCACATCCAGCCCGGCCCATTCGGCAATCGCTGCATCGTCGGTGAACTCACTCTGTTGCTTTGCAGCCTTGCGGTGCGCGGACAGGATTCTTGCAAACCTGAACCCCTGCGGTGTTTGCGCCGCCCAGAGCTGGTTGCGGTCTTCGGTTGCCTCAATGCGCGCCCCATCGAAGGAACGTTTGATGGTGTCGGTGACCGGCAGAACGGGCAGGGCACCATGATGGCTTTGCAGGGCCTGCTTTATCGCCGCAATGGTCTCAGAAGCGACAATCGGCCGGGCGGCATCGTGCAACAACACCAGATCGGGCGCGAGCGTCTCCAGCGCTTCAAGTCCGGCAAGGCACGAGGCCTGCCTTTCTTTGCCCCCGTGAACCGGTGCCAGAAGTTTTGTGTCTTCAAGGCCAAGGGCATCAAAAAGTTCGCCATGGTCAGGATTGATAACCGGCAGCACCCAGTTGACATCTTCTTCCATGAAGAACGCCTCAACGGCATGGGCCAGAACAGCTTTGCCGCCAAGGGCGCGATACTGTTTGGGCAGTTCGCCCGTATGGCGTTCCGCTCGCGTGCCGGTCCCGGCGGCAACGACGATGACGGCAATGCTGGGGTTTTCGTTCATTTGGCTTTGCTTCAAAGGAAGGGCGCTCCTGATGCTGTACGCAACCCCGGACTGATGAGCAAGCCGGAGATAGAATTTTGCCTTCGACACAGGCACCGAGCGCCTTGCGCTTCGGACCGGAAGTGACTAGTACAAAGGCAAATTTTGTAAACTGCCCTGAAATAGTGCAATTCATGATCCATGAATAACCCCACACTTCAAATTGGAAATATTGAACTGCCCGGAATTGCGCTTCTTGCCCCCATGGCCGGGATAACCGATGCGCCGTTTCGGGCGATTGCTGAAGCATTTGGTGCCGCCATGGTTGTCTCCGAGATGATCGCCAGCGCCAACCTGGTGGCGCGGCCAAGCAAGTCCCAACATCGGGAGCTGGTGCGCAAGCTCGAACACAAGGGCAAGCTGCCCCATGTGGTGCAGATTGCCGGCAATGAGGAAAAGTGGCTGGTGCTGGGGGCAAGGATCGCCGCTGATGCGGGGGCTGATATCATCGACATCAACATGGGTTGTCCGTCCAAGAAAGTCACCAACGGTTATGCCGGTTCGGCGCTGATGCGGGTGCCGGACAGGGCTTTGCGCCTTATCGAAACGGTAGTGGAGGCCTCACCGGTTCCGGTGAGTGTAAAGATGCGGCTGGGTTGGAACGACGAGAGCCTGAACGCTGCCCATATCGCCCGCCTGGCGGAAGGAGCCGGTGTGCAGATGGTAGCCGTGCACGGACGAACCCGTCAGCAGTTCTACAAGGGTGAGGCGCGTTGGGAACCGGTGCGCGAAGTTGTGGAGGCGGTCGATGTTCCAGTGATCGTCAATGGCGACATTGTCGACCATTCGAGCGCGCTCAAGGCTCTGGCGGCTTCACGAGCGGCAGGGGTGATGATCGGGCGGGGCGCGCAGGGTCAGCCATGGATTGTGGGGCAGGTTAACGCCTCCCTGAAAGGTGAGCAGCCCGTGCCAGCACCGGTCGGCCCCGGTCTTATCGCGTTGGTGCTGAACCACTATGAGGAGATGCTTTTTGCCTACGGAGAGAAACAGGGAGTACGCGTGGCCCGCAAGCACCTGCGCTGGTATTTCGAGGCGGCAGGGCTGGAACTACCTGGAGAGACCCTCAGGGCGCTGCTTACCGAACCAGACCCCGTTCGGGTGAAAACGCTTGTAAAGGGAGTGCTTGATCACCACGGGGCACGGGTAGCAGCATGAGCGTTGCACAAAAAAAACCGCACCTCACCAAAGCAAAACTTGGCGTGCTGCAATCCCTGCAGCAACCCGTTTTGGTCTGCGGACAGGACAAGAGTATTCTTTGGGTCAACGCTGCAGCAGAGATCTTCTTCGGAGTTTCCCAAAGCCTGATGTCACGTCAACGGCTGGAGGACTATTTCAAGCCTGATTCTCCTCTTTTGGGACTGGTCCATCGGGCGAGTGCGTTTCATCTGCCCATGACCGAGTACCGTATGAATGTCAGCCTTCCGCGCAGAACGGCGGAGCGAACATGTGATGTCTATGTTTCGCCACTCGGGGAAGCGCCCGGTCTGGTCTCCGTACTGTTTCAGGAACGCACAATGGCCGAAAAAATTGATCGGCAACTTGTGTCCAGGGGCGCGGCGCGCTCGGTCACCGGGTTGGCGGCAATGCTGGCCCACGAGATCAAAAACCCGCTTTCGGGCATACGAGGCGCTGCCCAGTTGCTAGAGCAGACCGTTAGCCCCGATGAGGCGCAACTGGCGGGTCTGATCCGGGAGGAAACCGACCGAATTGTCAAACTGGTTGACCGTATCGAAGTTCTGGGAGACGCGCGACCTCTGCAGCGCGAGCCGGTGAATATCCATGTGGTTCTGGACCGGGTTAAACTGCTTGCGGCCAACGGTGTGGCGCGTGATATCAAAATTCTTGAGGCCTACGACCCCTCGCTTCCACCTGTCTGGGGTAACACCGACCAACTCATCCAGACATTCCTCAATCTGGTCAAGAATGCGGCAGAAGCTCTTGAAAACATGCGCGAACCTGCCATTCGTATTTCAACAGCTTTCCGCCCGGGGATTAAAATTGCGTTTGGCGGGAGTGCTGAGCGGGTATCCCTGCCGCTGGAAATAATTGTCTCCGACAACGGACCGGGCGTACCGACGGAGATATTGCCCTTTCTTTTCGATCCGTTTGTCACCACCAAGGCCAGCGGCTCAGGCCTGGGGCTGGCGCTGGTGGCCAAGACCATCAGTGATCACGGCGGCGTAATAGAATGTGAAAGCGAGCCGGGCAATACCAGTTTCAGGGTTTTGTTGCCGGTTTCGGCAACCGACAAAAGCGCTATCTCGGAGAACCAGTAAAGTGAGTGGACAGACTATTCTTCTGGCAGAAGACGACAATGCCATCCGGACGGTTCTCAACCAGACCCTTACACGGGCGGGTTATGACGTGCGGCCCACCAGCAATCTTTCAACCATGTGGAACTGGATTGCGCGCGGAGAAGGGGACTTACTGATTACGGATGTGGCACTTCCCGATGGCAATGCCTTTGAATTGATGCCCAAGATAAGCAAAATGCGCCAGCACCTGCCCATCGTAGTGATGAGCGCCCAGAACACCTTTATGACCGCCATTCAGGCGTCAGAGGCGGGGGCATATGAATATTTGCCCAAGCCGTTCGATATCAACGAGCTGCTTGCCATCGTCTCGCGGGCGTTGTCAGAGGCTGCAAAACCCAGACAAAAGCTGGCAGGCAAGCCAGAGTTCGACGAACAATTGCCCCTTGTCGGGCGATCTGGCGCAATGCAGGAAATTTACCGGGCGCTGGCCCGCCTCATGCAAACCGATCTCACCGTGATGGTTACCGGGGAAAGCGGAACCGGCAAGGAACTGGTGGCCAAGGCGCTGCACCAGTTCGGCAGACGGCGCAACGGGCCGTTCGTGGCCATCAACATGGCGGCCATTCCCCGTGACCTGATCGAAGCGGAGCTGTTCGGGCACGAGAAAGGCGCGTTTACCGGAGCCACAGGGCGACTTTCGGGCCGGTTTGAGCAGGCGGAAGGGGGCACGCTGTTTCTGGATGAAATCGGGGACATGCCCATGGATGCGCAAACCCGGCTTCTGCGGGTTCTTCAGGAAGGTGAGTACACCATGGTGGGGGGGCGCACTCCCATCCGCACAAATGTGCGCATCGTGGCAGCGACCCACCGCGATCTCAGTCAGCTTATCGCCCAGCGTGCATTCAGAGAGGACCTGTTCTATCGACTCAATGTGGTGCCTTTGCGCCTGCCTCCCCTGCGGGATCGGCTGGACGACATCGGGGACCTTGTCGGGTTGTTTTTGCAGCAGGAGCAACGTGATGGGGAACTAACCAAAACCATTACCCCTGAAGCGATCTCCGAACTCAAGACCTATTCCTGGCCGGGCAATGTGCGCGAACTGGAAAACCTAGTTCGCCGCCTGTGTGCTTTGCACGCGGAAGAAACCATCGGCGCACAGCTTGTGAAGGCTGAATTGAGCCACACGCAGGCGCAGGCTGTCGGGGGAAGCAGTCATCCGGTCGACCTGGCAGCGGCAGTTGAACTGCATCTTGCAAAGGTTCTGAACGAACGCGAGCCGGGACCGCCTCCTTGGGGCCTTTATCAGGATGTTGTGGAGCAGGTTGAGGTGCCGCTGATCACCATGGCACTCAATGCGTGTCGGGGAAATCAGATTCGCGCTGCCAAACTTCTGGGGCTGAACCGCAATACACTGCGTAAAAAAATACGGCATCACGCAATTCAGGTTGTCCGGCAGTCCCGTAACGGACAGTAAAAATTATTCCGGCGCGGGGGTGCGGTGTCACATTTTGGCAACATTGAACTTGAACCATAAGGTAAAATCAGCCACGGTTTGCAACTGAAATCCATCTCCTCCAAAACGCGCGCGGTCCAGGGCTGAAAATTTGCACAAGTGGCGAACTCAATGAATGAACAAGGCCCCAAGGGGCGCACACAGCCGGCAGGGGGCAAGGGGCCGGGTATTTTTGAAGCATCGGCCCGCTCGCGCTCCAGTCGTGCCATCCGGGCGGTGGGTCTGTTGATCATTGCCGGAGCCGTCGTTGTTGCTGTGGGCTCGTTCTGGATCATGACCGGAGCCAGCACCATCGAACCCACGCCAAGGGTTTGGACCGCAATATGGATATCGAACGCCACGCTGATCGTCCTTGTTGTCGCCCTTGTGCTGACAGAAATAGTTGTCCTGTGGCAGGCGCGCAGGCGACGCCAGTCCGGTGCGCGCCTGCGGTCCCGCCTGGTTGTGCTGTTCGCTGGCGTTGCCACCATTCCAGCGCTGATCGTGGCGATCTTTGCAGCCATCACCCTCAATCAGGGTCTCGATCAGTGGTTCTCCGAACGCACCCGGGACATTGTGGAAAGCTCGCGCCAGGTTGCACGCTCCTATCTGCTCGAACATGCAGAGGTGCTCAGGGACGATGTGATCTGGGTGGCTGCCGAACTGGAGGCGGCAAGAGATGTCTTTGAGGCGGACAAAGATCGTTTTCAGCAGGTGCTCACAGCCCTTGCCGCCACGCGCTCGCTGCCCTTTACCTCTCTTGTTGCCTCTGACGGCGACACGCTCATGCGCGCCCAGATAAACGTTCAGGGGCCCCAACCTCTCGTGACACCCGAAATACTGGCCGGAGTGGAGGAGGGGGTTCCAACCCTGCTCTCGCCGGGGAGTACAAATCTGGTCGGGTCGCTGGTTAAACTGCGGGGTTATGAGGATACCTACCTGTTCGCGGCAAAACCGGTGGATCAGGACGTGCTCGAATATATGAAACTTACCGACCAGAACATCTCTGAATATCGGGTCTACGCCTCCAACCGGGTTGTTTTTCAGCTTACATTCG
>DROE01000141.1 GCA_011322005.1 Devosia sp. | reverse complement strand
GGGGAACTCACCTACGGGCTGGAGCGGCTGGCCATGTATATCCAGAATGTCGAAAACGTCTATGATCTGAACTTCAACGGCGGTAAAGGGGACGATAAAGTCACCTATGGCGAGGTGTTCCTGCAAAACGAGCAGGAGAGTTCGCGCTACAATTTTGAGGTCGCCGACACTGAAATCCTGTTCCGCCATTTCGAAGATGCCGAAACGGAGTGCCGGGCAATTCTGGCGGAAAGTGACGACAAAACCAACCGGGCCCCCATGGCTGTTCCGGCTTACGAACAGATGCTCAAGGCCGCCCACATTTTCAATATGCTTGATGCCCGTGGTGTAATCTCCGCTACTGAACGTCAGGGCTATATCCTGCGCATCCGCGAGCTTTCCGGTGCCTGCGGCGCGGCTTGGATGCAAACCGAGGGCGGCGGGGTAAACAGATGAAAGAAAAACGGGTAAAGCCACCGCCCAATCTGGCAGCGCGGGCGTTGCAGGGTGAAAGCTTCCGGCAGTGCGTGGTCAAAGACAAGAAGACCTACTCGCGAAAAGCAAAACATAAACAGAGGGGAGACCAGAATGATGGACTTCCCTCTTTTCTTTATCTCCCTCTTCCAGCCGGGAAGCGGGCTGAGGTGACGGAGGGAGTATTTTACCCGCTGATTCTTGAGAAATCCGCCACCAGGTGCATGGTATTACGCAGCCGGGCCAGAAGATTCAGCCGGTTCGTGCGGATTTCCAGGTCGGGGTCGTTGACCAGCACCGCTTCAAAGAATTCATCCACCGGCTCGCGCAGTCGGGCAAGGGCGGAGATGGCGCCCGCATAATCGTCTGTTTCCACCATTTCTGAAACCTGCCTCAACGTGGCATCAATGGCGCTCGCGAGCGCGGTTTCTTCGGCGCTGGACAACAGGGCAGGGGTTACGTCGCCCCGATAAGTGGTGTCGTCTTTCTTTTCTTCGGCGGCCAGAATGTTGGCTGCACGCCGGTAGCCGGCGAGCAGGCTTTGTCCGGCCTCCGTGTCGAGCAGTTGCGAGAGGGCCTTGATGCGCCGGACAATCTCAAGCAGGTCATCGCTTTTGTTGGTGATAACCGCATCCACAAGGTCATGATGAGCGCCTTCGTCACGCAGCATGACTTTGAGACGGTCATGGAAAAAGGCCAGCAGGTCCGGCTCCACATCAAGCGAGAACGCAATCTCATTTTCCACCAGAATACGAATTACCCCGAGCGCTGCCCGCCGAAGGGCGAACGGGTCGCGCGAGCCGGTTGGTTTTTCCTCAATCGCCCAGAACCCGGTGAGCATGTCCAGCTTGTCGGCCAGCGCAACGGCGATCGCCACCGGCTCGGTGGGTACTTCATCACTGGGGCCAACGGGCTTGTAATGTTTTTCGATGGCATTGGCGATTTGAGGGTTTTCGCCCTGTTCGGTGGCGTAAAAGCGCCCCATCAGCCCCTGCAAAGAGGGAAACTCCACCACCATCTGGCTAGCCAGGTCAGCCTTGGCCAGTTTTGCGGCGCGCTTTGCATCGCCAACGTTGGCGCCCACAGTTTCGGCGATTTCGCCAGCCAGTTTGACCATGCGTTCCACGCGTCCGGCCTGAGTACCCAGTTTATTGTGAAACACCGCATCCCTGAGTTTGGGCAACAGGTTCTCCAGCGGTGTGGCCAGATCGTTTTCATAGAAAAACATGGCATCGGATAATCGTGCTCCTATAACCCGCTCATTGCCGGCGACGATTGTTTGGCCTCCATCACTGGCTTCCATATTGGAGACCGCCACGAACCTGTTCACCAGTTTGCCGCTCTCTCCATCGCGCAGACAAAAGCACTTCTGGTGGGTCTTGATGGTTGTGATAATCACTTCTTCGGGCAGTTTGAGATAGCTCTGGTCAAACCTGCCCATCATCACCACCGGCCACTCGACAAGTCCGGCCACTTCTTCGAGCAAGCCCTTGTCTTCGACAATGTTCAGCCCCTGGGCGAATGCCAGATGTTCGGCATCATTTTTGATAATGTCCATGCGCCGGTCCAGATCGAGCACGACTTTTGCGCGCTCCAGGGCCTCAAAATAATCGGAAAAGCGCTTCACCCGGATAGCGTCCGGGGCCATGAACCGATGCCCGAACGTGGTCTGGCCCGAAGCCATGTCTCCGACTTCAAAGGAAATCACCTCCGGTTCGTCATTCTCGGTGCCAAAGGTTGCGGTGATTGCCCTGATCGGGCGCACCCATTGTAGTCGCCCACTGCCCCAGCGCATGGGCTTGCCCCAGGGAAACCCCTCAATGACCTTTGGCAGGATATCGCCGAGAATCCGGGTTGCGGAGACGCCTTTCTTTTCGATGAACGCCACATAAAACTCACCCTTTTTGGGGTCCGATTCAATGGTCGCCTGTTCGATGCTGGTCAGCCCTGCCCCGCGCAAAAAACCTGCAATGGCCTGCTCGGGCGCACCCACGCGCGGCCCCTTGCGCCTCTCGCTTGTGTCAGGAGAAGCCGGGGGAACGTCGGTAACCGTGACCGTAAGGCGACGCGGGGTAACAAAGCCCGCAGCGCTTTTATAGCTCAGGCCGTTTTCAACCAGCGCATCGGTAATGCCTTTTTTTAGGTCCTCTGCAGCGCGACGTTGCAGGCGGGCAGGAATTTCTTCCGAGAAGATTTCAAAAAGCAGTTCGGGCATGATAAAACCGGGGCAGGTTGGCAACGCGGCTTGCCTAGCAAGCAACAGGCAACTTGTCTATCAACATGCAGGGTTTTCAGGGTCGAGGGGTATAAAGGCGGTGAACGAGGAGACAAAATCGGTGCTGCGACCAACGACTGGTGAAATAGTTGAGCAGGTGAGGGCGATGATTTTGACTGCGCGTCATGCCACTCTGGGAGTGATTGAGAAGGATACAGGGCATCCCGCCGTCAGCCGTGTTGCGATGGCGGCACTTGAAGATGGTACGCCGGTTTTGCTGACCTCGGCGCTTGCAGCGCACACTTCCGCTCTGGGCGCGGATGCCCGCTGTTCACTTCTGATTGGTGAGGTGGGCAAGGGCGACCCCATGGCCCATGCGCGTATGAGTGTGTTCTGCCATGCCCAAAGGATGCCCCAAGAAGAACGTGCCGCAATGCGTGCCCTGTTTCTGGCCCACCACCCCAAAGCCATCAATTATATCGACCTGCCCGATTTTGGGTATTGGAAGTTGCAGGTGGACCGGGTGAGTTTCAACGCCGGGTTCGGCAAGGCCTACGCCATATCCGGGGCAGAACTCATTCCGGGCTGAAACCGCTAAAGCGCAGGCTACCAGCCACCTCCGCCGCCCCCGCCGCCACCGCCACCCGAGAACCCGCCCCCGCCTCCCCCCGAGGACGAGGAGGATGAGGGCTGCGCTGAAATCATTGCGGTGCTCATGCCCGCGGCAATGCCCGAGATGTTGGAGCTCAAAGAGCTGGAACTGAAACCGGAACCATGATGCCATCGGGGACGATAACCGCCCCGGGGCTCTTCGATTGTGTTGCGCAAAAACTCGCCCTCAAGCCTGCTGGCCCAAGGTTTTTCCACACCAAGAGCGATAGCATAGGGCAGAATTTCTTCAAACCGCTCAATTGAAAATTCCGGCTCGTCCGAAAAATTGAGCCGGTTTTCTTCCGCCGTTTCCAGATAGAGTTTGAAACCGTCAATCTCGTCCATGATTTTGCGCCCCTGGACAGTGGGCGCGCGCATCAGAAATACGAAAACGATATTGATGACGACGATGGAAATTACCGCAATCAGCGGCTGGTCGATGTCAACTCCGCTGAACAGGCGGGCAAATTCACCCGCAACATTCGCAAAAACCACGCCGAACCAGACAAGAACGAAGAACCGTGTTATCCCCGCACCTGACAGAATACCGCCAACGACCATCGATAAAATGCCCACTCCCATCCCCACCGCCAGAATGACAACTCCCTGGCCGGGAGGCAGAATGCCCGTGGCAATCAGGCCAAGAATGCTCAGAAAGGACAGCGCAAAACCGATGCCCACATAGAGGTAATTGTTGAAAAAATAGGCGTTGCGGTTCTCGCTTTCGATTGCTTTCATGAAGGCACGCCGGTTCTTGAGCAGGCCGGGACCGGTGGTTTTGTTGACCTTGATGGTGCCTTTGGATTTCAAATAATTGTTTATGACCTCTTCGCCCCGGGGCAATCGCCGGTCGTCGCCTTCAAGAGACTTGAAGGTGGTTTTTTTCTTGTCGTCGGTGGTGATGTCAACCAGACCCCGCGTCGCCAGCGAGATTATGGCGGCGGTAAAGGCCGTCCAGCCGCTCTTTTTCCAGCCCATGCGGTGAATGAAATGCACCAGCGCCGGCGAAAACCCCTTTGGCGGGCGAAACAGAGGAATGATAACGCCTTTTTTGGGGTCGCGCCCCACCGCATCCCATGCGAAATAATAGTAAAGAAGCACCAGAAGAACCGCGAACAGCGGAAAAATTGTCTTGCGGTGGTCCGAGAGGAAATTGAGCGTCTTTTGGGTCCCGTCCGGCTCAATCAGAACCCCTTTTTGAAAAAGGGCGGCAACGCTCATGCCCTCTCCGGGGCCAAAAGGGCGCGTGGCCCGGAACGTAGCGGTATTGTCCGACGTCTGCGTGATGTTGGCATCAGCCCCGGTTTCTCCCTGCCGGCCCGTGTAAACCGCCAGCTCTGAAATAACCGCGCCCTCAGGCAGCGTGATTTGGGCGACCGCCTTGTTGATGGGAAAGCTCCAGAAATTCCCCGTGGCGTTCCAGTAGAGTTCGTCGTGGTCTTCAAAATAACGCGCCATGCGCGTCATGGTGTAGCGAATGGTGTAGCGATAGGTGCCGGTGCTGAGGTACACATTGGCATCGCCCACATAGATGCGGGTGCCGTCACGGATACCTTCGGTGAAAAAGGGTTCCGGTTCGGAATCCTTCAAGACTGAAATCACCTCGAGGTTGGAGCGGATGACTGAACCATCGGGGTTGGCTAGCGTCGTTGGAATATCGCGGAATATGCCGCGCTTGATCTGTTTGCCCTCGGCCCGCACCGTGATGGTTTCGGTCACGTCTACCGTACCGTTCTTTAACAGGGTGATGTTGGAGGCGTAGGAAAGAATGCGCTCTTGCGCAGGCGTCGGCGCGGTTGCAAGCACAAGTGTAGCCAGAAACACTACACAAAAGAGAAAACCCGCGCTGAACCGGTGTGCCGAACTATTTGAAACTGACATCTGGAACGGCCCGGTCCGCCTCGTTCTCCAGTTCGAAATATTCCGCTTTCACGAAGCTGAACTGGCTTGCAACTATATTTGAGGGAAAAGATTCAACACTCACATTCATGTTGCGCACCGCCCCGTTATAATAGCGTCGGGCGAGCTGAATTTCGTCCTCAACGGTTTGCAATGCCTCCTGAAGTTCAAGAAACGTGGTGTTTGCTTTAAGGTCCGGGTAGCTCTCCGCAACTGCCATCAGACGTCCAAGGGCACCCGAAAGCATCCCCTCAAGACCGCCCCTCTCACTGGGTGAGGCGTCTCCGGCCCCCTGCACGGCGGCGCGGGCTTCGGTAACGGCCTGCAATGTGTCGGATTCGTGACCCATATAACCCTTGACGGTTTCCAGCATGTTGGGAATGAGGTTGGCGCGGCGCTTGAGTTGTACGTCGATGCCCGACCAGCCCTCTTCCACCATCTGCCGGTTCTTGACCAGCTTGTTGTAGATAATGACGCCAAAGACGACCACACCGATCGCCAGCACAGCTATAGTCAGAAAAATTTCCATTTTTTTGCCTCTCGGGAATTGCCGACCGGTTGTACTAATTTCAAGTCTGAATCAT
>DROE01000140.1 GCA_011322005.1 Devosia sp. | reverse complement strand
GAGCCGCCTCGTGCGCACCCGCCGCCATGGATTCCGCTCCCGCATGGCCACGAAAAACGGACGTAAAATTCTAAACGCGCGCCGGGCGCGCGGCCGCAAGCGGCTCTCGGCTTAGTCGGGTCGGTCGGAACCCCATGAACCGACCGTTTCCAGCCCTGATGCGCCAACTCAGAAAACGAACACAATTTCTTAACGCCGCCAGGGGCAACCGGTTCGCCGGACGGTTTTTTGTGCTGCAGTCCCGGAGAGTTGCGCAAACCGAACCCGGAATCGGCTACACCGTTACCAGGCGCACGGGAAATTCCCCTGAGCGTTCGCGCATAAGGAGACGCCTCAGGGCTGCGGTTTTTGCTTGCCAAAGCCAGTTCAAAGAACAACATGACTATGTACTGATCGGGCGACGGGCGGCGCTGGGCGCGCCTTTCTCCACATTGGTGGAAAAGCTCACCTGTGCCCTTGCCTATCTGCACAAACAAGAGACAGCGGGATAAAGACAAAAACAAATGACCCAAGATCATCGCAATATGATTATTGCCGTTGTCCTCAGCCTGGCTGTGGTAATTGGCTGGCAGTATTTTGTTATCACTCCCCAGGTCGAGCGGGCCGCGCAGCAGGCCGAAATTGCCGCGCAGCAGTCCAGCGAGGAAGGTGCGGCTGATCTGGCCACCCCAGAGGGCGCTGTTGACCTGGCGACCCCTCGGAGCGCAGGGGATGTTACGGAAACAGCCGGCGCTCCTTCCAGTTTTGCCTCCCGGGAAGAAGCGATTGCAAGCAATGCGCGCATTGCCATCGACACCCCTTCCCTAACCGGTTCGATCAATCTGGTGGGGGGGCGCATTGACGACCTTTCGCTGAAAAACTACCGCGAAACGGTTGATCCGGAAAGTCCTATCGTCTCGTTGCTCTCACCGGCCAGCGGTCCTGAGGGATACTATGTAGAGCAGGGCTGGGTTCCCGCGGGAGGATCGGCCGCCGTGCCTGATTCCACAACCCTCTGGAGTGTTTCGGGTAACAGTGTCCTTAGCGCCAACAACCCGGTTACCCTGACCTTCGACACCGGCGAGGGGCTGATTTATTCCCGCGAAATTACGGTGGACGAAAACTATCTGTTCACAATCAATCAGTCGGTGCAGAACAACACACAGGGCGATGTGGCGTTGTTTCCCTATTCACGCATTGCCCGATACGGCATACCCGATGTGGAGGGATTCTTCATTCTGCACGAGGGGGCCATAGGCGTGCTGGGGGACGAAAATCTGGTTGAAAGAAGTTATGGCGACCTGCAGGACGAGCTCCAGCACGATGTTGAGACGACCGGAGGCTGGCTGGGGTTTGTGGACAAATACTGGGCGGCTGCCATAATGCCGGAGCCCGATGCGCCGATCAACGCACGCATGTCGTGGAACAGACCCGGCCAGACCGATATTTTCCAGACCAGTTTTGTCGGCCGGACACCGGTTATTGTGCCCAGCGGCGGCGATGCCGCCTACAAAAGCTATGTTTTTGCCGGCGCCAAGGTGGAATCGGTCATTGCAGGCTATGAAGAGAGGCTGGGGATCGACCGGCTTGAACTGCTTATTGATTGGGGCTGGTTCCACTTTATAACCAAACCCATGTTCTTTGTCATTCGCTGGTTATTCGGTGTGCTGGGCAATTTCGGCCTCGCCATCCTTGCAGTCACTGTCATGGTCAAGGCTGTGTTTTTCCCGCTGGCCAACCGCTCTTATGCGTCCATGGCCGCCATGCGCAAGGTACAGCCTGAAATGAAGGCCATTCAGGAACGTTTCAAGGACGATCGTGCGGCCCAGCAAAAAGCAACGATGGAACTTTATTCGCGCGAAAAGATAAACCCGATTTCGGGTTGCTGGCCGGTGCTTATCCAGATCCCGGTTTTTTTCTCGCTCTACAAAGTTTTGTTCGTGACCATCGAAATGCGCCATGCGCCGTTCTTTGGCTGGATACAGGATCTGGCGGCCCAGGATCCCACCAATGTTTTCAACCTGTTCGGGCTTCTGCCTTACGATCCCACGGCACTGCCCGTCATCGGTTCGTTTCTG
>DROE01000139.1 GCA_011322005.1 Devosia sp. | reverse complement strand
TGAGCAAGGGCTCGACCGTGCCCGAATTTGAAACCATCCTGTTCGCCCTGGAGGCGGGCCAGACCAGCCCAACCCCGGTCCCCACCCGGTTCGGCTATCACATCATCCGGCTGGAGCGCATAATTGAAGGCGAGCAATTGCCCTACGGTGCCGCCCGCGAGCGTATCGCGGCCTGGCTGGAGGCCTCAAGCTGGAGCCGGGCCGTGGCCCAGTACATTTCCATTCTGGCCAGAAAAGCCACCATTACCGGTTTTGACATGGAGGGAGCCGAAACCCCGCTGGTGCAATAGCACCTCTATCAGACGCATGTGACAAACCACGCCTCTGCAAGAAAAGGCGCGGTTTGCGGTTTTTTGTCTCTGGGTTGAAAACTAAGACAATATGATCAAGCCAAGACCAATCGGAGATACGCCGCGTGCTTTGAGGCTGTCGGGCCGTTTTTGCGCAGCCGCATTCCCATACTCTTCATCACAGGCATCCAGCGCGTTGTCGATGCACGGCCCGGGATGGTTACCCTCGTTGCAGATGGCGATCACGCGATTGTAACAATCACCCAGGGGTGTCTGGCCTCCAGCGGCAAAGGCGCTGGTTGCAAGCATCAGCCCGAGGGCCAGGGAGAATACGCGTATGGCTGTCTTCGTCGACTGAGAATAGGTCATTCTTCAAAAGCTCCGTTTTCTTTCTGCACTGGGACAGATTGCTGTTGCTCTGCCAAGGCTTCGTGCCGGGGCAGATTGAGAGCTTTAGTTCACCAGAGCTGAATGCCTTTTCAACATATTGTTCAGCCCCGGTTCAGATTGTCCGGCAACCACACTTCATCCGCCAGGCCCTCTCCGGGTGCGGGGGCACGGGCTCTTTTGTATTCAATGTCTGGAAACAGCCCGCGTCTTCCCGGCGCATAGGCTCTCAGGCTCTTATCGGGAATCCAGTTCCACTGCGTTTATCCAGTTCAGCAGTTCGCGCTCCAGTGCGGAGATTTTTTCCCCTGTCTGAAGGTGGGATGTTTCTTCCTTGAGTTCTTTCGCCAAAATCCGCGCCCGCTTGTCCAGGTCCCGTTGCGTCAGTTCATGGTCCCGGCTAAAAATCCCGTGCTGTTCCAGCTCGGCCCTCTTTTTCCGGATCCGCTCGCTTATTTCCTTGAGTTTTATTTCAAGCTCATCCTTGGGCATGAGTAAATATCTCCGTTCAGAACCCTTCCCACCGCACTTTGCGATCGGGTCTGCTTCAATCTAGGCAACCCCTCACACCCGATCAATGGCGCAGCGGGCCAATCTATTGACCTCCGGTTGACATAAATCAAGACATGCCCACCCCACACCGGCATAACGGGCTGTGTTCACCTTCGCCCGATGAAAGGGGGTGGCAGTGCTCGACCAGACAAACAGTTCGCAATCTTCTGCAACAAGGAACAAAACCACCCCGCTTCCAAAGCTCGCCGGTCTTGCCTTGAGGCCCGTGCCCCTTTTTGTCGTGCAACCGGTGCTGAACCGGCTGGTAAGGGACATCTCATCGCGCCGCCCCGAACTGTTTGAACGCCTTGGCCCTCATATCAACACGGTCTTTGCAATTGACGTGGAGGAACTGCCTTTCGTGCTGGCCCTGTTGCCCGACCCGCAAGAACCCCGCCTCACCGCCCATCGCCGCTCTGAAAACATTGCCAGCGGCGCCTCCATCTCCGGCCCGTTTATGACCCTGTTTGCCATCATGGACGGGGATGAGGATTCCGACGCGCTGTTCTTTGCCCGCGATGTCGAGGTCGGGGGAAACACCGAAGCCGCCGTGTGCCTGCGCAACGCCCTTGACGATCTGGAGGGCAGCGTTGTCGACGACATCCTTGAAATCGGCGGCGCGCTTTATACACCGCTCAAAATTATGCTGGCCCATTTGCGAAAATCGGAGGCCGCTCCATGAGTGCCAGCCAGACAGCCAAAAGCAACCGCCCCGAACTCATCTGCCCCGCAGGAACTCCCGCGGCGCTGAGGGCCGCCGTTGATGCCGGAGCCGACGCCGTTTATTGCGGCCTGCAAAACGCCACCAACGCCCGCAACTTTCCAGGCCTGAATTTTACCCCCGAGGCGCTCACCCAATCCATCGCCTACGCCCATGAGCGCAGCACCAAAGTCCTGCTGGCGGTAAATTCCTTTGCCACCGCACCGGAGACCGAGCTCTGGCACGATGCAGTGGACATTGCCGCCAGGGAAAACGCCGATGCGGTGATTGTTGCCGACATCGGTGTTGCCAGATATGCGGCTGACAAGCACCCCGACCTGCGCTTGCACCTTTCGGTACAGGCCGGAGCCTCATCCCCCGAAGCGATAAAATATTACTGCCGGGAGTTCGGCATTGCCCGGGTTGTCCTGCCCCGCATTCTCACTGTTACCGAAATCAGCGCCATCCACGATGAAATCCCTTGCGAAATCGAAGCCTTCGTTTTTGGCAATATCGGCATGATGGCCGAGGGGCGCTGTTCATTGACCAATTATATCACCGGCAAATCCACCAACATGGACGGGGTCTGCTCCCCCGCAAGCGCTGTTCAATATGTCAAGAACGCCGACCAAAGCCTTGCGGCAAATCTTGGCGGGTTCGAAATCGACTGCTTTGCCCAAGGGGAAAGCGCCGGTTATCCCACCATCTGCAAGGGGCGCTACCTGACCCCGGCCCGCTCCGGCACCTATTACGCCTTTGAAGAACCAATCAGTCTGAACCTTTCCTCCCTGCTGCCCGAACTGGTCGCAGCAGGGGTCACAGCCCTCAAGATCGAGGGCCGCCAGCGCTCACGCTCTTATGTAAAGGCCGTGGTTTCATCCTACCGGGCTGCCATCGACGCCATCATGGAAGGTCTGGAGCCCGACCTTTCCACCCTGATTTCGCTCACCGAAGGGGGAAAAGAAACTCAAGGTGCCTTCAAAAGCAAAAAGTGGAGATGAAAATGGCCACATCCGAGTTGAGCATGGGGCCGCTGATTTTTCACTGGCCCGCCGAGCAAAAGCGCGACTTCTGGTTTCGCATGGCCGACGAGGCTCCCGTTGATACTGTTTATCTGGGGGAAACCATTTGTTCCAAACGCACACCGTTTTTTGACGACCCCCATTTGAGCGAAGTTGCCACCCGTCTGCAACGGGCCGGCAAGAAGGTTGTCTGGTCAACCCTGTCCGAGGTAATGATTAAGCGCGACAGAAAAATCGTCGCCGACACCTGTGCCCAGGAAGATATGGCAGTGGAGGCCAATGATGCCTCCGCCCTCTTTCATCTCTCGGGAAAGCCCCACCGCATCGGCCAGGCCCTTAACGTTTACAACGAAGAGACGATGCAGTTCCTGACCTCAAAAGGGGCGACCCACTTTTGCCTTGCCCCCGAATTGCCACAAGATTCCCTCGCAGTGCTCTCAAGAAGCGCAAAACGGCTGGGCGTGGGGCTGGAGGTGCAGGTGTTCGGGCGCGTGTCG
>DROE01000138.1 GCA_011322005.1 Devosia sp. | reverse complement strand
TCAAAAACGATACTCAGTTCTGCTCTTCTGGCAAGGTGGGCAAGGGCATGAAGTCCACCCCTTCCTCAAGCAGGCTGGCCGCCTCTTCGGCCGTCGCCTCCCCGTAGATGCCGCGCGCATCCACCTCATGCGCATGGATTTTGCGCGCCTCTTCGGCAAATTTGTCGCCCACATAGTCAGCTTCAGAGGTGACCTTTTCACGCAGGGCACGCATGGCCTTGCGCAGCTTTTCCTGGTCGGGGTGACCAGCCGACAAGGCAATGCTTTTACCGGGCACTTCCCTCTGGCCTTCCTTGCGCGATACCGCAGGCGACATCACGGCCTTGGAGACTTTGGGGGCAGCACAGATGGGGCAGGAAACTATTCCACGCGCCACCTGCTCATCATAGGCACTGGCGCTTCTGAACCAGGCGTCAAACTTGTGCTCGTTCTCACAAATAAGCGAATACTGAATCACAACAACTCATCCCGTTTGGGGCTCAGATTACAACCCGGAAGCCCAGTATGCCCCTTTATGGTTAACGCTTAGCGAAAATTGCTGCGCCTTGGCAAGCGCTCAGTTCAAATGGCGCCTCTCCAGGGAACAACACCCCGCCCTACACGGAAAGCAATGCATCAAGTTTGCCATCCCTTTCCAACGCCGCCAGGTCATCATACCCCCCGATATGAGTGCCACCGAAAAAAATCTGGGGAACCGTACGCCGTCCACCGGCCCGCTGCGTCATCATTGCGCGAGGCTCCGGTTCGCTGACATCTATCTCCGTGTAAGAGATGTTTTTGGCCTCAAGCAGAGATTTTGCAGCAACACAAAATCCGCAGAACGGGGTGGTGAAAATCTCGACTTTGGGCATTCAACAGGGCTCCGGCATGCTTTTTCTCGCTGCTCTTATATGACAGTATCTTCACCTATAACAACACGCGAAAAGCTTATCACGTCTATATTTGCCATACCCTTTTTGTGCAGGGCCTTGCTCAGTGCGCTCACGGTCGAACCTGTGGTAACAACATCATCCACTATGATGATTCTGCGCCCGGCGATCATCTCGCTGGAATCTGGGGTGACCTCAAATGCCCCGGCCACATTACGGGCTCTTTGCCGGGCACTCAGCCCGATCTGGGCGCGAGTGGCGCGGCTGCGCCGCACCAGAAACGGCAACACCTCCATGTTACCCAAGCGGCCCAGGAACCGCGCCAGTTCATTGGCCTGATTGTAGCGCCTCCGCCACTGGCGCACCCGGTGCAGCGGAACCGGAACCAGAACCGGCTTTTGTTCGTCGTCCCCATTTTCAAACAGCTCCGCCCCCGCCCCGTACATCAGTCTGGCGCAGAATTTTGCCAACTCCGGCCGGTCGCCGAATTTCAGGCGACTGACTATCGTGCGGGCCACATCATTGTGAACAAGGGCCGAGCGTGCGCGCCTGAAAGGGGGCGGGTTGGCAATTGCCTCGGCGCTTCTGGCGTCAGGCCCGATGGATACTTCAAAGGGCAAACCCAGAACCGGGCACATGGGAGAGGTAATCGGGCGCAACCCGCCCCAGCATTCGGGACACAGGCTGTCAGCGGTTCCGATAGCAGCATCGCAATTCACACAGGCAGGCGGATAGATATGGTCAAGCACCGCCTGCGCAAATCTTTTGATGCTGCCCCGGCCGGATTGCTCGAACTGCGCCATCCCTTTTGCGCCTTTGACACTGTGCTCGCTCCTGTTCATAAATCCCAGTGTTGCACGAATTGCACTTTCGCGTCTCCACCGATTGTCAAAAGCCGGAATTATGAACTCCTCCACTGAAGTTTTTGACAAGAACCTGCTCGCCACACGCTTCGCCCGGCGTAACCAAGAGGATAAGGACTTTGTCACCCAACTGGTCATCAAGGACCTTGGCGCGCGCCTGTCCGACATCAGCCGGCAGTTTTCCAGCGCACTGATTATCGGACCCGACGCGGCACACCTGCCAAAAGAGCTCAGATCAGCGCTTGCTCCCATAGACTTTCAGCGCGCCTCCACATTTCTGGCCACCCCCGGTTTCCCCCAGGTGAACACTGAGGCTTTCGAACCGGAAAAGAGGAATTACGACCTGATCGTTTCGCTTTTTGACATCGGGGTAACCAACGATGTGCCCGGCTTTCTCAAACAGGCCCTGCGCCATCTCGCCCCCGATGGCCTGTTCATGGCCGCCTTTGTCGGAGGCGTCTCGTTGCAAGAGCTTCGCAGCGCCTGGCTTGAAGCCGACGCCATCCATATGAACGGGGCAGTGGCCCGTGTTGCCCCCTTTATTGACACTCGCGATGCGGGTGGTCTGCTTCAGCGCGCCGGTTTCGCCCTGCCCGTTGCTGATGTTGAAACCCACACCATTCGCTATGCGGCCCCACTGGAGTTGATGGTTGAGATAAAAGCCTTTGGCGCCTCCAACCCGCTTGCCCGAAATAGTTCAAAACTGGTCACCCCGGCCCATCTTGCCAGCGCCTGCCGGGCCTATGAACAAGCCTTTTCCGACCCCGACGGCCGGGTGCGCGCAACGCTGGAAATTGTCTGGATGAGCGGCTGGGCACCCCATGAAAGCCAGCAGAAGCCACTGGCTCCGGGCAGCGCAAAAGTCAGCCTGACAAAAGTTCTGGGAAAAGGCTCAGGTCCAAAATCCTGAGTGGTAGAAAGCGCCTAGGTCGAACTCGCCGCGTTTTCGAGCACGCCACCAGCGCCGCCATTGCCCGAAGTTGTGCCAAAAAGGTTCTGCAGGCCACCGCCAAGCGCCGAGAACGCCACGATCGAGGCGACTGCGATCATCGCTGCCAGCAAACCATATTCAATGGCAGTTGCCCCGCCTTGATCTGCAAAAAAACGTTTGAGGGTTTTGCTGGCAACTGGCATCTGTGTTTCGCTTCCGCTTTCTGGCGTCTCATAACAGATCGCACAGATGCGCGATCAAAGGCTCGTCCGCCGGTGGCATGGAATAATTGCGTAAAGCGCTTGGCTTGACCCACTTCAGGGCGCCATGATCACGCGGCTCGGGCATTCCTTGCCATTTGCGGCAGACAAAAAGTGGCATCAACAAGTGAAAATTTTCATAAGAAAACGATGCGAAAGTCAGCGGAGCCAGACAGGGCTGGCTGATTTGTACACCCAGTTCTTCAGCCATCTCCCGGATTACTGCAACTTCGGGCGTTTCACCCGGCTCCACCTTGCCCCCCGGAAACTCCCACATGCCGCCAAAATCATCGCTTTGCCTGCGTTGTGCGATAAGCACGCGCCCGTCCGCATCAATAAGGGCGCAGGCGACAACAAGAAGAATGTTCATTATTCTGCCGCCTCCAGTGTGCGGTATGTGTAGGAATAAGCCTCTTCATAGCCAAGTGACCGATAAAGCCCGATGGCCGGTTTGTTGTGTGCTTCCACCTGCAAAACCACCTGTTTTGCTCCTTCATTGCGCAAATACCCATGGATGAAACCCATCAGACCTCGGCCAAAACCCTGACGCTGATATTGCGGCACGGTCGTCAGGCTGAAAATGGCTGCGATCTCATCTGCGACCACGCCAAGAGCCGCACAGGCAAGCGCCCCATCCGCCTGATACATCAGAAACCCACGCGCAGTCGGCGGCAGTTTTGTCAGCATTTCCAGGTAAATTCCAAAAGTGGTTGGGTCCAGACCAATCAGTCCGTCCATGGCCTGCCGCCACTGGTTTGAACCGGGCGCAACCACCACAATGTTTTCAGGTCCCGGTGTAAATCTGCTACTGTCCGGGCCGGTGCGCACCAGCACCCGAGTGTGACCCTGTGTGCTCCACCCCTGAACATCAAGCAGGTCGACAATTTTTTGGCCCGCCAGCGGCGTCACGCGAAATTTTGGCACAATGCCATAATCACGGCTGCGCTGAACGTGAACCGCCAGACGCTCCTGAGCTTTATCTGTATCTTTGACGTTCAGGCTCTGTAGTGAATTGGCTCGTCCCGTATAGCCTTTGGCAAAGCGCCAGACCCAATCGCCGTCCACTACTGTTTCAAGAGAGGGGCGGCATTTGAACATCACCGCTTCGAGGGCTCGCAGACTTGTATGATCAAGAACAGCGTTCACCAGACTGGCTCAGCTTCTATAGTCGGCATTAATGGAAACATAGCCATGGGTAAGGTCGCAGGTGTAAACCCGCGCCTTTCCGTCGCCGACCCCCAGATCAATGCCGATCTCCAGCTCAGAATTCTTCATGTAGGCACTGGCTTTGGCCTCGTCATAGTCGGGCGCGCGCGCGCCCCGGCGCGCCAGCACCAGACCGCCAAACCGGATGGTCAACCGGTCCCGGTCCGCGGGCTCTCCTGCCTTGCCCACCGCCATCACGATGCGCCCCCAATTGGCATCCTCCCCGGCAATGGCGGTTTTTACCAGTGGCGAATTGGCCACCGAACGCGCCACTATTCCGGCGCTTTTGTCATCAGCCGCTCCACTCACGTCGATTTGGACGAACTTGCTCGCTCCCTCCCCGTCGCGCACCACCTGCAGCGCCAGATCAAGCAACACGTCATGCAAACTTTCAGAAAAGGCGCCGAGGCGCGGGTCTTGCATTGAACTGATCGCGCCAACACCGCGCTTGCCTGCCGCGCCGGTTGCGAACACCAGACAGGTATCGGAAGTCGAAGTATCGCTGTCCACGGTAATGGCGTTGAAACTGGTTTTGATTTTTTCCCTGAGCACATGCCTCAAAACTGAAGGCGCAACCTCCATGTCGGTAAAGACAAACGAAAGCATCGTTGCCATGTCCGGCGCAATCATGCCCGAGCCTTTGGCAATGCCGGCAATGTTCACCCGATTTCCATCAAACTCAAGGGCAGATGACGCGCCCTTGGCAAAAGTGTCAGTGGTCATAATCGCCTTGGCCGCGTCTTCTGCATCCGCGGTTTCAGACGCGGCGATGCCGTCTAGCACATCCAGCACGGGTTCGGGATCAAGCGGCTCGCCGATGACCCCGGTCGAAGCCAGCATCACCTCCCCCGGCGCGCAACCCGTCAGCGCGGCGACATGCGCCGCCACTCTGTCCACCGCCAGTGCACCTTTTCTGCCGGAAAATGCGTTGGCGTTGCCCGCATTGACCACCAGCGCCCGGGCACCCCCCTTCCCCAAGTGTGCCCGACACCATTCAACCGGTGCCGAGGCGCACCTGGACTGGGTAAGAACGCCAGCCACAACGGTACCGGGATCAAATACCGCCAGCAACACATTGTCTCGCTTCCCCTTTACCTCAGGGGTGGCCCCGGTGAACAGCTGGACGCCTTCAATGGATTCAAGCCGGACAAAACCCTCGGGGGCAAGCGGAGAACGGGGCAAGTCCATCTGGATGACCTCAACAATAAAACCATACAATGGGACTGCCGACCTGGCGCCGGGGCCTAGTTGGCGCTGTTCTGGGCTGCAAAAGCGGCGGCAAGCTCGGGGTCGGTAATCTCAATAACCGCAGAAGACTTCAGAGCCTCCACCTGGGCTTCAAATTCCTCAACAAGCAACTGCTGGCGCAGACGTCCGGCCAGTTGCTCAAACGGTGGCGGTGAACTCTGTCGGCGCTCCTCCATCTTGATCACATGCCAGCCGAACTGCGTCTGCACCGGCTCGGAGACCTGGCCTGTTTCAAGCGCAAAAACGGCGTTTTCGAACTCCGGCACCATCTGCCCGCGCCCGAAAAACCCGAGATCGCCACCATTGGGGCCTGACGGCCCTGTGGACTTTTCCCTGGCTACATCCTCGAACGGACGCCCCGCTTCCAACTCGGCAATAACCGCCTGGGCATCCTCAAGCGTGGCCAGAAGAATATGGCGCGCCCGCACCTCTTCGCGCGGTGATTCGGATGCGATAATTTTTTCGTAGGCAGCGCGGGTGGCTTCCTCGGTGACTTCGGTTTCCACAAAAGTCGTAAAATAGGCGCGACGCAGCGCCCGCTCCTCCAGATAAGTTTGCCTGCGCGCAAATATTTCAGTCTTATCGAGTTCCAGTTCGCGCGCCTGATTGGCCATCAATTTCATGTCGATAAGCACGCTGATGAGAAATGCGCGTTGCTCCGCGGGGGGAACCGAACTCAAATCCTGCGCCAGATCTTCCGCTGCAAAGATCAGTTCCGCCTCGGTGATGGGAACTCCGTCAACGCGTGCGACAACGTCAAGTGCGGGCGAGGCGCTTTCCTGTGCCAGTACGACGCTTGTCGCCCCCCCCAGTACAAACACCGCAATCATCAATGACTTTACAGCCTGTTTGCCAATCTGGGGGATCATGTTTTTGTCTCCGATTTCTCTTTACGCGCAAATCTTGCTTCAGGCCCTTTGGTTTGAACCATTTTGGAGGCGTTGACAAGACACCGGCTCGCTTCTACATCTGCCCCGCACATGGCTTTTCTGGTGCCCCTCATACGGTCCGCCCCACCTTGAAAACTGGTCCGGATTGCCGACTTGTGGCATCAGTTTCCCGCCTGCCTCTGAAGGAATGTTACCAATGGTCGTCGCCGCGTTTGCCCGGAAATTGTTCGGAACTGTCAATGATCGTCGCATCAAGTCCTATCAGCCCAAGGTCGACGCGATAAATGCCCTTGAGGCAGAACTGGAAAAACTGTCCGACGAAGAACTGAAGGCAAGAACGCAGGAATTCCGTGACCGGATAGCCGCGGGCACCGACCCCCAAAGCCTGCTGGTCCCCGCTTTTGCCACCGTGCGCGAGGCCTCCAAGCGCACACTGGGCCTGCGCCACTTCGATGTGCAGCTTGTGGGTGGCATGGTGCTCAACGACAATGCCATCGCCGAAATGCGCACCGGCGAGGGCAAGACCCTGGTGGCAACGCTCGCCGTCTATCTCAACGCCCTTGAGGGAAAGGGCGTTCACGTTGTTACCGTAAACGACTATTTGGCCTCCCGCGATGCCGCCTGGATGGGAGAGATTTACAAGTTTCTGGGTCTGGACGTTGGTGTCATCGTGCATGGCCTTTCTGATGAAGAGCGCAAGGAAGCTTATGGGGCCGATGTCACCTATGGAACCAACAACGAGTTCGGATTTGACTACCTGCGCGACAATATGAAACACACCCGTGGCCAGATGGTGCAGCGCGGTCACAATTTCGCGATCGTGGACGAGGTGGACTCTATCCTGATCGACGAGGCGCGCACTCCCCTCATAATCTCGGGCCCCGCCGAGGATCGTTCCGAACAATATGTCAAACTCGATAAATACATGGCGATCATCGAGCCGGGAGACTACGAGCTTGATGAAAAAACCCGCACCGCGGGTTTCACCGAAGCGGGTATCGAGAAACTTGAAGAACAGTTGCTCGCTGATGGCGTTATTACCGGCGGCTCGCTTTATGACGCCGAAAACGTCTCCGTTGTTCATCACCTCAATAATGCCTTGCGGGCTCACAGATTGTTCACCCGGGACAAAGACTATATCGTGCGCAACAATGAAGTGGTCATTATCGACGAGTTTACCGGACGCATGATGCCCGGCCGCCGTTATTCCGAAGGTCTGCATCAGGCGCTTGAAGCCAAGGAAGGAGCTAACATTCAGGCCGAGAGCCAAACCCTGGCTTCCATAACCTTCCAGAACTATTTCCGGCTCTACAAGAAACTCGCAGGCATGACTGGCACCGCAGCCACCGAGGCCCAGGAGTTTATCGACATCTATTCCCTCGAGGTCGTTACTGTTCCCACCAATGTCGAAGCTGCCCGCCTGGACGAGGACGACGCGATTTTCCGCACCGCAGAGGAAAAATTCAACGCCATCGCCGAACTGGTCAAAGATTGTCAGGAACGCGGTCAGCCGGTGCTGGTGGGCACCACTTCCATCGAAAAGTCCGAGGACCTTGCTCAAAGGTTGAAAAAGGTCGGCACAAAGAACATCAAGGTTCTCAACGCCCGCCATCACGAGCAGGAGGCCCAGATCATCGGGGACGCCGGGGTACCCGGTGCGGTGACCATCGCCACCAACATGGCGGGCCGGGGCACCGACATTCAGCTTGGAGGCAATCGGGAACTGCGCATTGCTGCCGAAACTGAGGGCCTTGAAGGCAAAATGCTTGAAAAGAAAATCGCAGAAATCGACGCCGCCATCGAGATGGACAAAAAGAAGGCACTTTCCGCCGGCGGACTGTTTGTGGTTGGCACCGAGCGCCACGAGAGCCGGCGTATCGACAACCAGCTGCGCGGGCGCTCCGGACGCCAGGGCGATCCGGGTCGTTCCAAATTCTTCTTGTCTTTGCAAGACGATCTGATGCGTATTTTCCCAATTGAGCGCATGGATTCAATGCTGGAAAAACTCGGGCTGGAAGATGGAGAAAGCATCACCCACCCCTGGGTGACCAAAGCCATCGAGCGCGCGCAGGGCAAGGTCGAAGCGCGCAACTTTGATATCCGCAAGAACATCCTCAAATATGATGACGTGATGAACGACCAGCGCAAGGTGATTTTTGAGCAGCGCCTCGACCTGATGGATGATGACAACGTAACGGAAACCGTTGCCGCCATGCGCGAAGACGTGGTGGATGTCATCATCGAGAAGGCCATTCCCAAACATGCCTATCCCGAACAATGGAACACCGAACAGCTGACAGAAGCGGCCAGAACCTACCTGAATGTGGAAGCCCCGATAGCCGACTGGGCTGCCGAAGAGGGTATCGACATTGACATCGTGCGTGAACGTCTGGTCGACGCCGCAAACAAGGTCATGGCCGCAAAGGCCGCCCAGTACGGCCCCGAAATCATGCGGCAGGTGGAAAAGCAAATCCTTCTCAATTCCATTGACGGCCTGTGGCGCGAGCACCTGATTACCCTTGACCATCTGCAAAAGGTTATCGGCTGGCGCGGTCTGGCCCAGCGCGATCCGCTCAACGAGTTCAAACAGGAAAGCTACGAGTTGTTCCAGACCCTGCTCGACAGCCTGCGCGAACTCGTTACCTCGCAACTGGCCCATATCAATATCCAGATTCGTCAGCCCGCCCCCTCGCTGCAGCCTTTGACTGCCGAAGCCGGAGCCCTGGGAACGACCCAGGCAACAATGAACGAAGCCGACCCTCTTGACGCCGAAGCCGTCAAGAAAGCGCAAAGCAAAACCTTGACCCCGGAGCAATTAAGGTCCACCCGCCGCAATGATCGCTGCCCCTGCGGGTCGGGCAAAAAGTTCAAGCACTGCCATGGCAGGTTTTGATCCGGGCAACTTGCCCGGTATGTGGTGGACTTTGGTGGACTTTGCCTAAAATTTTATCGGTGTGCCGCAATTTTCGTTAAAATCGTCCTGCTAAACCGTTTTCAGTCATTTGAGCGGTGCCGGGCATTCCCGGCAGATGATTTCAAATCGGGCGGCTTCTCCAAGGCCGCCCATTTTTTTATCCCCGCTTTTGATGTCGCCCGTCTTGCGCCTGTTTGCTATCTGGCCCAAAACTTGTCTCCCGCGATGGCACCAGCAAAGAGACACCAATTTGACCTCCCAGCAAATCATCCTGTTTTCTCTTATCGGCCTTGTTCTGGCCGGCCTGCTCTGGGGCCGCTGGCGTTATGACCTGGTAGCCTTTGCCGCCCTTGTCGCCGGGGTGGTGCTCGGAGTGGTGCCTGCCAAGGAAGCTTTCTCGGGCTTCGGTCACGAGGCGACAATCATTGTGGCGCTGGTACTGGTAATTTCGGCCGGCCTGATGCGCTCGGGCGCCGTTGACCTCATCACCCGCCTTGCCATCGACCGCTCCCGTTCTCTAGCCGCCCATATCACCCTGATGGGGGTCATCGGGGGAACCCTTTCCGCCTTCATGAACAATGTCGCCGCCCTTGCCCTTTTGATGCCGGTGGATATTCAGGCCGCCCGCCAGTCGGGGCGCGCCCCTTCCCGCTCGCTGATGCCGCTTTCGTTCGCCACCATCCTTGGCGGCATGGCTACCCTTATCGGCACCCCGCCCAACATCATCATCGCCTCCTATCGCAACGAGGCGCTGGGGGCGCCATTTGCCATGTTCGACTTTGCCCCCGTCGGGCTGGCGGTCGCCATCGCCGGTCTTGCCTTTATCGCGCTTGTCGGCTGGCGTCTGATCCCCGACCATGGCTCCAAACAGACCCCGATGGAGGAACTTGAAAGCGTCGGCGACTTTGTGGCTGAACTGGTGGTGCCACAAAACGCCAAAATCATTGGCGACAAGGTGCGCGACCTCGACGAGGTCGCTGAAGAGAATGATTGCGTGGTTCTGGGGCTGGTCCGCAAGGGCGATCGCCTGCCCGGCCGCGCCCGTCTGGCCGAAATCGGATCAGGCGACATTCTGATTATTCAGGGCAGCACCGAAGCGCTCAACGCCCTTTCCGGCGCCCTTAAAATCAAGTTTCAGGGCAAGGCGGGCCAGATAGCCGAACTTTCCTCCGAGCAGGTTCTGGCCGAAGCCGTCGTCACCCGCGAAAGCCGGCTTGTCGGCCGTTCAGCCAATGAAATCCAGATGCTGCGCGCCCACGGCGTTTCCATGATCGGCCTGTCGCGCATGGGCAAGACCATAAAAGAAAGAGTACGTCGCACTAAAGTGAAACCGGGTGATATTCTGCTGCTGCTGGGGGATGCTTCTTCCATGGGCGAGGTTTTTGGCCGCCTTGACATTCTGCCCCTTGCCGATCGCAACCTGACGGTGACCCGCCACGACAAGGCCTGGGGCGCGATCGGGATGTTTTCCGCCGCTATCGGGCTGGGGGCTTTTGGTTTTGTCCCCCTGCCCATTGCCCTGGCGCTGGCCGCCATCGGGCTGGTCCTGTTTGATATTCTGCCCCTGCGCGAACTTTACGACAGCGTCGAATGGCCGGTTATTGTGCTTTTGGGCTCCATGATACCGCTGGGCGCAGCCCTTGATTCAACCGGGGGCACTGCCCTGATTGCCGGATGGCTGGCCAGCGCAACTTCGGGCCTTCCCGGCTGGGTCGCCCTTGCGGTTATCCTTGTCACCACCATGACCCTGTCCGATGTCCTGAACAATACCGCAACCACCATCATTGCCGCCCCCATCGCCATCCAGCTCGCCAACACCCTTGGAACCAGCGCCGACCCGTTTTTGATGGCGGTGGCCATTGGCGCTTCCTGCGCCTTTCTCACTCCCATCGGACACAAGAACAATATGCTGATCCTGGGGCCGGGTGGCTACAAGTTCGGCGACTACTGGCCCATGGGCCTGCCGCTGGAAATCATCGTCACCGCCGTTGCCGTGCCGATGATTTTGCTTATCTGGCCCATGTGAGCCATGGGGCTTTCAGCGTCATTGCGAGGAAGCGATATGAGAGTGATAATGCGCTGACACCTGCAATTCTGGATTGCCGCACGTCCATCCTTCGACAGGCTCAGGATGAGGACGTTCGCAATGACAGCAAGGTTCTCTAACCTCCCATGCTCATCATCTCGGCAACCTCAAGCGTGCCCATGTCAAGGAACGGGCAGTCCTTGGCCATGGCCAGCGCCGCCTCCATGTCAGGGGCCTCAACAATCGTATAGCCGGTAATGCGGGTGACGCCATCCGCATCGGAAACCCCTGCCCTGGAAACGGATTTGCTCCCCTTGAGCGGGTTTGCCGGACTGACAACAGCTTCCCCCAGCCCGTTGAGCCAGACCTGCCAGCCCTGCCGGTGGGCCTTGGCGTCCTCCGGGCTCATTTCCTTGTTGCCACCAAGATAGAATATTGCGAATTTGGCCATGGGCTTTCTCCGTTGTGAAACGCGATAACTGCAAGCTTTAAGCGCTCCTTGCCCAAAAGCAAATCACGCTCCAATTACAAGGCCGCACCAGCACTCCTTCATAACTGGAGGTGGACATATATTACCAAAAGGTAATATATTCGTCTCATTGCCGCCTTTATTGCTTAGCAACACCGCCAGACCAACCCTCCTGAAAGAAAACATCATGAATGGAAAAACCGTACGCCTTTCCCGCCGCAACCTGTTGCTCGGCACCGCCGCCCTGGGCGCAACCGGAGGCGCCAGTGCACTGTTGTTCACCCAGTCTTCCAAAGCGGCAACCGTTGGCGGCATAAAGAATCCGCTGGCCATTCCTCCCCTTGATGAGGGGGTTATGGAAGCGGGAACAAGGGTTTTCAATCTGGATATTCAGGATGGCGTAAGCGAATTTATCGCAGGGTTAAAAACCCCCACAAAAGGCATCAATGGTGCCTTCCTCGGGCCCGTGATGCACTTTAGAGCCGGGGAGGATGTGCGCATGAATGTCACCAACTCCCTGCGCGAACAAACAACCCTGCACTGGCATGGCTTTCACCTGCCCGCCCACGCCGATGGCGGCCCCCATCAGGTTATCAACCCGGCCACCACCTGGTCCCCTGAATTCAAAGTCCGTCAGAAAGCCTCCACCATGTGGTACCATTCCCACCTGATGGGCAAAACCGCCGAGCAGGTCTGGGCCGGAATTGCGGGCATGATTATTGTTGAGGATGAAGAGGCAAAAGCCCTGGGCCTGCCTGAAACCTATGGCGTCGATGACATTCCGGTAGCCCTGCAGGACAGAACAATCCTTGCCGATGGCACCATGCCTTACGCCCCCAACATGCACGACAATATGATGGGCCTGACCGGCAATATCCCCATGGCCAACGGCACAATCGGCGCGGTATTTGATGTCACAACGTCTCTGGTGCGCCTGCGCCTGCTCAACGGGGCCAACGGCTCAATCTATACCATTGGGTTCAGCGACGGGCGCAGTTTCAAGAAAATCGCCTCCGACGGCGGACTGCTGGCTCAGCCGGTGGAAATGCAGGTCATGGCGCTGGCCCCCGGAGAGAGGGCCGAAATCATCGTGGACATGTCGGACGGTGAAAACACCACCCTGACCCATTTTGTGCGCCTCTCGCAAACAGAACTCAGCCCCGAATTTGCTTTTCTTGAACTAAGGCCCGCTCAAAACCTTGCCCCCTCAAACCCGCTGCCCGCAAAACTGGCAAGCCTGGCTCCGGCAACCGCCGCTCAAGCCGTCAACACCCGCCGTTTTGTGCTCGACATGCGCGGCATGATGATGATGGGACGCTTTACCATCAACAATGTTCAGATGGACATGAACGTCATCAATGAGAGGGTTCCGGTCAATACCACCGAAATCTGGGAGTTGGAGAACCGCTCGCGCATGGCTCACCCCTTCCACGTGCACAACACCCAGTTCCGCATTCTGGACCGGGATGGCCGCTCCGTCGGTCCCGCCGAACAGGGTCTGAAAGACACTGTTCTGCTGCGCGCCGGTGAACGCGCCCGCATCCTGACAAGGTTCGAGGATTATACCGACCCCAACCTGCCCTATATGTATCACTGCCACATTCTGGAGCACGAGGACGCCGGAATGATGGGCCAGTTCACGGTGGTTTAGGAGCGTTGTCAGAAAAAGTGGGAACCGGTTTTTCGGTTCGACAGCGCGACGAAACAAAGACTCAGGCCCTGATGGCCCGCAGCAGAACAAACTGGGCCAGAGCCGCTGCCGCTGACAGCGCAAAAACCATTTTCAGTCCGAACAGGCTGGCAATAATCCCCGCCAGCAGGGGCAACAGGAACGCGGGAGCGGTAATGGCGTTGAAATAGCCGCTATAGGCGGGACGCTGGTCGGGGGGAGAGATTTCCATCAGAAATCCGATAACCGCAATGGTCAGCCCGTTGGCCAGCGCCCCGGTTACAAAGAATATTCCAAAAAAGACATAGAAGAGTTCGGTACTTTCTCCGGGCACCAGAAACGATAGTGCCAGAACCGCCAAAGGTGGCAAAATCCGCCCCAGGGCAATGGCCTTGAGCAGGGAGACCTTGCCCAGATGGTCGCCCCACCACCCCCAGAGGAAGTTGGAGAGCAAGGCGCCAATTGTCTGCGCACCAAGCAGCAGCGCTACGCGGGCCAGGTCAAAACCCGCCGTGCTGGCATAAACCACGTAAAACGGCCCCGCCATCAGCACCGCTCCGCCACACCATTGCGCATAGACAAAACGCCTGAAGCGAAAGTCACTGCGGAAAACCTCTTTTCCGGTGCGCAGAAAGGCAAAAAACCCGGGTTTACCCGGAACTCCGCTTGCGCCTTCCGGCTCACCCATCGCCGAAAAAACGCCGGCTGAGATAAACATCAGCACCGAGGCCATGCCGACAATGGCGGCGTAGGAGAGGGGAAAGGCAAAAGCCCCCACCAGCCGGTCGGCAATGGCCACCACACCAAGCGCCAGCACCCCGCCGCCAAAAAACCGTGTCGCCAGCAAACGGCTGCGCCACTCAGAAGCGACCGAGCGGGCAACAATGTCATTGTAGGGAACCGCCACAATCCCTGAAATGAAAGCGTAGGCAGTCCACAAGGCCAGAACAACCATTGCCAGTTGCATGGCCGGCCATTGCGCCCCAAAGAATAGCACCAGCGCCAGAAGCGCCATGGCGGTCGCCCGCCCGAATGCGCCAATCATATAGTAACGCATGGCAGACCCACCGCTCTGGGCCAGAAAGCCCACAAACAATTGCGGAAGCAGCCAGCCGAAACGCAATATGGCGGTGACCAGCCCCACAAGGATGGAACTGCCGGTGAGCTGGAACACAAGGGCTGACATGATGGTCGCCGAATCAACCGCCGTGGAACCTGCCTGAAAGCTGATGCCCGCGGCGGCAACACTTGTGAAACGCCTTTTATCAACCATCGGCGTCAGCTCCCGGTTTGCCACAGGTCGCCAACCCAGTTTGCCGGGTCCACATAAAGACCGAACCAGATGGACCATAGCCCGAGCAATATGAACACTCCCCCAAGAACCCAGCCCATGCCCGACAGCCTTACCGCCAGCCGGTCAAGGGTTCCCGCCAGCCTTGGGATGAAGGCGAAAAATACCAGCGGCAATGACAAAAACAGCCCGAACAGGAACATCATGAAAAAGCCGGTAAGAACCGTTCCCGTCGCCGCCGCCAGACCCAAAAGCCCGAACAGGATGGGAGCGGCGCAGGCGGGAATGTTCAAGCCGAAAGCCAGCCCCAGAACCACCGGGTTCTGCGCCCGCTTCCAGGTGGCTGGCGCCAGTTCAATCCTGTGTTTGACCAGCCCTGCCCTCCCGGCGATGAACGAGAGCCCCACAACAAGATATAGGGACCCGAACACCAGCCAGATGCCGGTCTGCACGCCGATGAGCCTTTGCCCGGCAAAAGCAGTCAACGCTCCGAACAGACCCGCTACCAGCGAGCGGACAGCAACAAACACCAGCACGGCACTGATTTTTCCCGGCGCGCTCCGGCGCTTCTGACTGTCCAGAAACAACAGGTGCCCGCCAATGGTGCATGGCTCGATGAAGCCAAGCAGGCCAAGGCCGATGGGCAGCAGGATGAGGGTTTGCAGGGGAATATCCATGAACCGGGATGCCAGATTGCAGAAACAAAAAGCTTAACTGCACCCGGCGCACAATAAAAAGGCCCTATGCCAAAGATTTTACCGGTCCGGCACAAGTTTTAGCGGGGTTCTGCGGGGTTCAGTTGCCGCCGAAAATTCCACCGAAAAATCCGCCGATGGCATCACCAAGATTGCTGCCTGCCTGATTGACCGCTTCGGAGCGCTGGGCCAGAGCCACGGCTTTGTCGGCCTCGCGTTGCGCCTCGGTCTGTCTTTGCAATTCCGAAGCCTGAATGGAGGCAACCGCCATCTCAAAAGCCGCCCGGTCGGCACGCTGGCGCGCATCAACCCGCGCTTCAAGGGACGCGTCCCGGATAAGAACCGGGCAGGCCGCCTCAGCATCGAGCGGCTGACCCGAAGCCGCACGAACATCAAACACATATTCCTTGTTGCACACGTCCCAATTGGTGGGACCCCTCAGGACCTCGGAATGGTCAAACCCGGTTTTAAGGTTCTGCCAATAGGCCAGATTGGGACTGGAATAGTGCGCCGCCAGATTTTCCGGCGTCATGCGGAAGGGATAGACCTGAACCTGAAACGAGCGGTTGCCGCCAGAAAAGCTCTCCCGCGCCAGCGCATAGATTTCGGCCACCTGCTCGTCGGTCATGGCATAACAGCCCCGGGACGAGCAATCCCCGTGCACCATGATGTTGGAACCGGTGCGCCCGTGAGCCCGGTCAAACTTGTTGGGAAAGCCCAGATTGAACGCCAGATAATATTGCGAGCGCGGGTTCATCAGCCCCCGCGTCACCGTATAAAAGCCTTCCGGCGACTGGCGGTCACCTTCAAAGATTTTGGGGCCCAGCTCCCCTGAAAACGTGCAGATGGCGTAGGTTTTGAACAGTTTGAACGTGCCGTCCCCGACCCGCTTCCACACCTCAAGTTCCGAGCTTTGCTTATAGATGCGCACCATCATCGCCTCACCCGGCGACGAACCCATGGCCTCAAGAGCCGAGACGGTCTGGCTGGAGAGGGGCTGCAAACCCCGGTCCTCGCCTTCTATCAACCCCGAGCAGGCAGAAACCAGTGTGCCAAGCAACAAAGCGGCAAACATTTTTGCCAATGGCGACCAAACAAGGCGCCCAAGGAAATCCATCAGATTTACCAACTGTCCCACCCCGGTTTTCTTGCGCCGCACCCCTTTTTGTCACAACATTGTTTACACAGAGTAAGCACCATGCGCAAACCGGAGCCCGGTCAGGAGAGACCCGGCCCGTTACATCAGCGACTTGCCGATGGCCAGAAACTTCTCCCGCCGATGCTCGCGCACCTCTTCGCGGCTTTTGCCGGAAAATTCTTCAAGAAAAGCAGAGATTTCCTTGCCCGTTGCATCCATTACCGCCTGCATATGGCGATGGGCTCCCCCGGCGGGTTCCTCGATCATGCCGTCAACAATGCCAAAGCCGACAAGATCCTCGGCGGTAATCTTCATCGCCGTTGCCGCTTCCTTGGCCTTGCCCGCATCGCGCCAGAGAATTGAGGCACCCCCTTCGGGCGAGATGACCGAATAAATGGCGTTTTGCAGCATCAGAACCCGGTTGGCCGTGGCAATGGCAATCGCCCCGCCCGAACCGCCCTCGCCCACGATTATGGCAATGCTTGGCACGCCCAGATCCAGCGACTTTTCGGTGGAGCGGGCAATGGCCTCGGCCTGTCCGCGCTCTTCGGCCCCCACACCGGGATAGGCCCCGGAGGTATCGACAAAAGAAATTACGGGAATATCAAACCGGTCCGCCATGTCCATGATACGCACCGCCTTGCGATACCCCTCGGGCCGGGCCGAGCCGAAATTATGCTTGATGCGGGATTTTGTGCTTGAACCTTTTTCGGTACCCATCACCGCCACCGGCATGCCGTTGAACCGCCCGAACCCGGTGATCAGCGCCTGGTCATCGCCAAATTTGCGGTCCCCCGACAGGGGCACCCATTCAGTAATGAGATTGTCCACATAGTCACCAAAATGGGGCCGCTGGGGATGGCGGGCAACCTGGGTTCTCTGCCAGGGGGTCAGCTTTGCATAAATGTCGGCCAAAGCGTTCTCCGCCCGCGATTGCAGACGCACAAGCTCTTCATCGATTTCCACCGCTTCATCGGTGTCCCCCAGTTTCTGCAGTTCCTCAATCTTGCCCTGAAGTTCAGCGACCGGCTTTTCAAAATCGAGATAGGATTGCATTGGGGTAAAGTCTCCGGTTCGTCACGCTGGTCGGCAAAAGCCCGATGAAAGTGGCTGGAAAATGACTTTCCATGACCTGCCTGTCAATGTCTTGCGCTCAGCCTTGCTCTTCCGCCTTGCCCGAACTATTTCCGGCAAGCGGATGGTGAACCTCCACCAGTCGGCGCAACCGCTCGTCCAATACATGGGTATAAATCTGGGTGGTGGAAATGTCCGCATGACCAAGCAGGGTCTGCACCACCCGAAGGTCGGCACCCCCGGCAAGCAGATGGGAAGCAAAGGCGTGACGCAACACATGGGGTGAAAGACGGCCGCCTGCAATTCCGGCGCGCACGCCCATGGCTTTCAGTTCGCGGGCGAACACCTGCCGGCTGAGATGACCGTCCGCGCCCCGGGCCGGAAACAGGAATTTTTCGACAGGAAGTTCTCCAAGATAGACAACCAGAATATCGCGTGCCCGGTCATTCAGGGGCACGATGCGCTCGCGCCCTCCCTTGCCCGAGATGGTGAGGAAATGAGCGTCCCGCATAACTGAGCTTCGCTCCAGCGCCACCAGTTCGCTTACTCGCATGCCGGTGGCATAAAGCAGTTCCAGCAGCACAAGAAAACGCAAGGCGGCTTGACGTTTTTTTCCCGGGACGGCCCCTGAAAGCTCCTCTTCGGCTGCTTCGAAAAGCCTGTCGACCTCCTGTTCTGAAAGAACCTTGGGCAGGCCTTTCAGAGCCTTGGGGCTTTGAATGATGCGGGTGGGATCATCCTTGCGCAACCGGTCGGCACACAAAAAACGATGGAATTGGCGCAGGGTGCTCAGACGGCGGGCGGCACTGGCGCCGGAAAAGCCTTCGCTCTGCAGGCTTGAAAGATAGGCGACAACATCAGAGCGGCAGGCACTCAGCGGTGTCTGGTTGTGCCTGGACAGAAAACCGAAATAATCCTCCAGGTCACGCCCGTAGGCGGAAATTGTATTATCCGCCGCGCCACGTTCTGCGCTCATCATCTCCAGAAAACTCTCGCTCAGGTAAGTCGGAGACGAAGCGGGCGCACCCATATCGGGCCTAGCTTCCCAACAGGTCTTTGGTCTGTACGCGTACCGAGACTTCCTTGTCGGCAGGCTCGACCAGCGTGACCAGCGCAATCATTCCGCCAAAAACCAGCGCACCGACAAAAACCAGAAACAGGAAAAACCGGATGAGAGTTGGCATCGTTTGACTGACCTCTGTTTGACTTAACTCTTGTCCCAAATAGTCGTTTCAATCAAGCTGCAACTTCGCCTAGACTGGCGCCTGGGGCGCTTGACAAATGAAGCTCCGGACGCTTCAACGCAAGCCTGACAGGAGATTTTGCCTTGAACAGGGCCGATGCCCCACCAAATTCCACGATCGCTGCACAAAAGCTGCTGGTTTTGCTCAAAGGCAGGCCTATTGTGCTCGTGGGCATGATGGGCGCGGGAAAAACCAGTGTCGGCCGGCGTCTGGCCACCCAGTTGGGCCGCGGATTCATTGACAGCGATCACGAAATCGAAGCCGCCGCCGGCATGAACATCCCCGACTTTTTCGCCCGCCACGGAGAACAGGCCTTCCGTGCGGGCGAAGCCAAGGTGGTTGAGCGCTTGCTTAAAGACGACGATATCGTGTTGGCAACTGGGGGAGGCGCCTTTATCGACCCCGCCACCCGCGCCACAATTAAAAAAAGGGCGATATCCGTTTGGATAAAGGCCGACTTCGACCTGCTGTTCGCCCGCGTCTCGCGGCGCACCAACCGCCCGCTGCTGCAAACGGCAAACCCCCGGCAAACCCTTAAGGACCTGATTGAAGAGCGCTATCCCACCTACGCGCTGGCCGATGTCACCATCACCTCAAAAGACGTACCCCAGGACGTGGTGGCCAGCGAAATTATCGAAATACTGCTGGCGTTCATGGCCTCATCCAAACCACAGGTTCCAGGCTCCAAATGACAGATAAGTCACCGACAAGGGTCTCGATCAATCTGGGGTCGCGCGCCTATGACATTCTTATCGCACATAAGCTGATAGAGCAGGCCGGCACCCGGCTGGCTCAAATGTTCCCGAACGCCCGCTTCGGCATCATCACCGACAGCGAGGTGGAAAAAGCCCAGCTGCCCCGGCTGGTTACCGCCCTTGAGGGCGCAGGGCTTGAATATACACTCATTTCCGTGCCCCATGGGGAGGCGGCCAAATGTTATGACCGCCTGAGTGAAATCGTTGACGCCATTCTTGAGGCCAGGCTGGAACGGGGCGACATCATTCTGGCCCTTGGCGGCGGCGTCATCGGCGACCTGGCGGGATTTGCCGCCGCCATCGCCCGGCGCGGCATGGCTTTTGTGCAGATTCCCACTTCGCTTCTGGCCCAGGTCGACAGTTCGGTGGGCGGCAAGACCGGGATAAACTCAAAATTCGGCAAAAACCTTGTTGGCGCTTTCCACCAGCCAAAACTGGTGCTTGCCGACCTCGATGTTTTTGAAACTCTGCCTCAGCGCCAGTTCGCTTCGGGTTACGCCGAAATAGTCAAATATGGCCTGATTGATGATGAGGACTTTTTCTTCTGGCTTGAGAAAAACCTTGCGGAAATTCTCTCCGGCGGCCCCGCGAGGGCTGAGGCCATCGCCCGATCCTGTCAGGCCAAGGCCCGTTTTGTCATTGCCGACGAATATGAACAGGGAAGACGCGCATTGCTTAATCTGGGCCATACCTTCGGGCATGCCCTTGAAGCGGCGACCGGCTATTCAGACCGTTTGCTTCACGGCGAGGGCGTTGCCATCGGCATGATGCTGGCCCACAGATTTTCCGCCAGAATGGGCCTTGCCCCCGGCCAGGACATAACCCGCATCGAACACCATTTGCAAAATGCCGGCCTGCCCACCACTTTATCCGATATTCCCGGCGAACTGGCATCCACCGACAAACTGATGCATCATATCACCCAGGACAAGAAGGTCACGCGGGGGCGGCTGAACTTCATCCTGACCCGGGGCATCGGCAAGGCCTTCATCGCCAATGATGTCGAGCCGGACGAGATAGGTAAATTTCTGGAGGAGATGCGAACTAAATGAACGGAGTACTCAAGTGAGTTTGACCATAGGGTTCACCATCGCCGCCATATTTCTTCTGCTGCTGCTCAGCGCATTTTTTTCCGGCTCTGAAACGGCGCTGACCGCGGTGTCGCGCGCCCGTGTCCATCAGCTTTCCCGCTCCAGAACCGAAACGCGCAGGGTCTCGGGGCGGGCCCTGATTGTCGAACACCTCATCGCAAGCAGGGAACGCCTGATCGGCGCTTTGCTGCTGGGCAACAATCTGGTCAACATTCTGGCCTCGGCGCTGGCCACATCGGTGCTAATTGCCTTGTTTGGAGATACCGGCGTTGTTTATGCAACGCTGGTGATGACGCTGGCCGTGGTGATTTTTGCCGAGGTCCTGCCCAAGACCTGGGCCATCAACCAGCCCGACGAGTTCGCCCTGGGCGTCGCCCCCATAATCCGCCCGGTGGTCATTGTGCTGGCCCCGCTCACCGCCATCATTCAAGGGCTGGTACGCGCTCTTTTGGCCCTGTTAGGGGTCAAGACCGACGACACACGTTCGGGCCTGACCGGCCGGGAGGAAATTCGCGGCACCGTCGACCTGCTGCACGCCGAAGGTGAAATGGTCAAACACGACCGCGACATGCTGGGCGGCATTCTTGATCTCTCCGAGCTCGAGGTTTCCGAAATCATGGTCCACCGCATCAACATGGTGGCACTCGACGTCACCATGAAACCGGAGGAATTGGTCAACGCGGTTCTCAAAAGCCCCTATACCCGCATCCCCCTGCATAAAGGGGACCGGGATGAAATTATCGGCGTGGTACACGCAAAAGACGTGTTGGCCGAACTGGTCGATGTCGGCGGGGACGTGGCACGGGTCAATGTGGAACGCATCGCCAAACAGCCCTGGTTTGTTCCCGAAACCACTTCGGCCCAGTCCCAGCTCAACGCTTTTCTAAAGGGCAAAACCCATTTTGCCCTTGTGGTGGACGAATATGGCGAGGTGCAGGGTCTGATTACTCTTGAGGACATACTGGAGGAAATCGTCGGCGAAATCTCGGACGAACACGACGTTGAGTTGTCCGGCGTCACAAAACAGAGCGATGGAAGCTATATCATTGATGGGTCCCTGCCCATTCGCGACCTCAACCGCTCGCTGAACTGGAACCTCTCCGACGAGGAGGCCACCACCATTGCCGGTCTGGTCATCCACGAGGCCAAAACCATCCCCGATCAGGGCCAGCAGTTTACCTTCCACGGGTTGCGCATCAAGATTATGCGCAAGGACAAAAACCGCCTAACCCAGCTCAGGGTTACACCATTGTCGGGTTCTGCCAAACCCTCCTAAATGTCAACCACCTCGATTGTAAGCGCGTGCAGACCTGCGTCAAATTCGCTTTTTAACGCATCCGTTATCGCGCGGTGTTGCGCAACACGGGATTGAGATGCTAAATGGCGGGTCGCGATTTTCAGGTGAAAATGACTTTCGCCGCCACTCCGCCAGCCCGCGTGCCCGCGATGGCGTTCGGATATATCTTCAAGTTCGAGAATTTCAGGCTCGAAAACCGCATTGAGTTTTAGTATGATGTCTTGCTTCACGCCCATGCCATGCCTTTTGCCTTCGTTGCGACCGTTTGACTCTTAACCACCAATATCAGGATTAGAACGCTGGACTCCAAGGTATTTAACTCGATCCGCATTAAACCACGCAAGCGCGGCACCGACCAGCCCACCGGACCCGTCTGTGAATGGGAGGGCTGCGACAAGCCCGGCAACAAGCGTGCGCCCAAGGGCAAGAAGGCCGAGGGCGAATTCTACAATTATTGTGTCGCCCATGTGCGCCAGTACAACAAGAGTTTCAACTATTTTTCCGGCATGGGCGACAGCGAGGCCGCCGAGGCGGTGCGCAATGACCGCTTTACCGGCGGCCGCCCCACCTGGGAGCACGGAACCAGTGGCGCCGCCCGCTCCACCTCCCGGCAAAAGACCGGAAAACCGGGGGCCCGCGAGCAGGTTGACAAACGGTTTGCTGACCCTCTGAACCTGTTTGCCCGCGTCGCCCGCAACCGGGGCCGCAAACCCATGACCAAGCGCGAATTGCGCCTGGTTGAGGTCGACCGTCAGGCTTTCGAGGTCATGGGCTTTGCCACCCGTGTCAGCGCAGAAGAACTCAAGAAAGCCTACAAGGAACAGGTCAAACTTCACCACCCAGACGCCAACGGCGGCGACCGGGCCTCCGAAGACCGCCTCCGCGCCATCATTACCGCCTATAATCACCTTAAATCCAAGGGTTTTGCTTCCTGAGGTTCAAGGCGAGAAGCCCCTGCAAGGGGCAACATTCAACAGCCAGTCAAGAGACCAACCATGAGCGAACTAACCAACCTGCCCGACAAGGAATTCAGCGCGCGCGACCTGTTCGGCGTCGACACCGATATGGTGGTCACGGGCTTTGCCCAGCACAACGAATATGTGCCCCCCATCGACCCCGATTATCTGTTCGACCGCAACACGACCCTGGCCATTCTGGCAGGTTTTGAGTTTAACCGCCGGGTGATGGTGCAGGGCTACCACGGCACGGGCAAATCCACCCATATCGAGCAGGTCGCAGCCCGTCTCAACTGGCCCCTGGTCCGCATCAATCTGGATAGCCACGTCTCGCGCATCGACCTGGTGGGCAAAGACGCCATCATACTCAAGGATGGCATGCAGGTCACCGAGTTTCGCGATGGCATGCTGCCCTGGGCGGTGCAGAACAATGTGGCGCTGGTCTTTGACGAATATGACGCGGGCCGTCCTGATGTGATGTTTGTCATCCAGCGCGTGCTCGAAACCGCAGGGCGTCTGACCCTTCTTGATCAGAACCGGGTGATAACCCCTCACCCCGCCTTCCGCCTGTTTGCAACCACCAACACCATAGGTCTGGGAGACACCTCCGGGCTTTATCACGGCACCCAGCAAATCAATCAGGGCCAGATGGACCGCTGGTCGATGGTGGTCACCCTCAATTATCTTGCCCATGAACAGGAAGTGGGCATTGTTCTTTCCAAAGCCAAGTCCTATCGGACAGATGAGGGTAAGAAGACCATCTCCAACATGGTGCGGGTCGCCGACCTTACCCGCTCCGCCTTCATCAATGGTGACCTCTCAACGGTGATGAGCCCGCGCACGGTGATAACCTGGGCCGAAAATGCTCAGATATTCGGCGATGTCGGCTTTGCCTTCCGCCTGACCTTCCTCAACAAATGTGACGAACTGGAACGCCCGGTGGTGGCTGAACTCTATCAGCGCGTGTTTGGCGTCGACCTGCCCGAAAGTTCGGCCAATCTGGCCATCAGCGCATAAAGCAACCCGGCGAGCCCCCCAATGACAGAGCGCACTCGCTCAAGGTCCAATTCTCCCGATAATACCGCGATTTTCAAATCCGCGGTCGGAGTGACGGTGCGTGCAGTTTCCGGCAAGGGCAAAACCGAGGTCAGCTTCACCGCCGACCGCCCTGTCATGGGCAAGGACAAGGTGCGCCTGGCCAACCTGCCCCGGCTGGTCTCCAAACGCGATATCTCCATTGCCCGGGGACAGGGCGACGCCATGGCCATGCGCCTGGCCGCCCACAATCCGCGCCGACACGCAAAGCGCGCCCCCGGCGAGCCCGATGCCAGAGCCGCCTTTGACGCGCTGGAGCAGGCCCGCATCGAATCGCTGGGCTGCGTGCGCATGGAAGGCATGAAAGACAATATCGGGGAAATGCTTGAAGACCGCATGGCCCGCGCCAACTTCCAGAATATTGAAAACCGCGACGATGCACCTCTAGCCGAAGCACTGGGGCTGATTCTAAGGCAAAAGCTGGCCGGTCTGCCCATTCCCCCCGCAGGCCAGAAAATCGTTGCCCTGTGGCAGGACCATATCAATTCCCTGGCCGCAGGTTCCATAGAAACTCTGGCCTCTCACCTTGAAAATCAGGATGACTATGCCCGCGCAGCCCGCACCGTTCTGAGCGACCTTGATTTGGCCCCCGATATTTCCCTGGACGACGACCAGTTCGACGAAGAACAGGACGCCGAGGACGAAACCGACGCCGGGGGCAAGGCTGAAGACACCTCACCCCAGGACACCGAAGGCGAAGCCGACGACGCTCAGACCGAGCAGGATGAAGCCGAGGGCACCCAGGAAGAAGAGGGCGAGGCTGACGCCAGCGATGCCGAACTCTCCGACATGAACGATGAGGACATGCAGAACGCAGGCGATGATGTTCCCGATGCTGCGACCATGCCCGATGGCAACAACATGTTTGGCAGTCAGCTTGACTACAAGATTTTCACCACAAAGTTTGACGAGACGGTTTCCGCCGCCGACCTGTGTCCGCCCGAAGAGCTCGAACAGCTGCGCGCCCTGCTCGACAAGCAATTGGAAAACATGTCCGGCGCTGTCGCCCGCCTCGCCAACAAATTGCAGCGCCGCCTGATGGCCCAGCAGAACCGCTCCTGGCAGTTTGACCTCGAAGAGGGCACACTGGATGCCGCCCGCCTCCCCCGCATCATCATCGACCCCATGCAGCCTCTCTCCTTCAAGCAGGAAAGCGAAACCGATTTCCGCGATACGGTAGTGACCCTACTGATTGACAATTCAGGTTCGATGCGCGGACGCCCCATAACCATTGCGGCCATCTGCGGGGACATTCTGGCCCGCACGCTGGAACGTTGCGGGGTCAAGGTCGAAATTCTGGGCTTTACCACCCGCGCCTGGAAGGGCGGGCGTTCGCGCGAAGCCTGGCTTGAAGCCAACCGCCCCCCCGGCCCCGGGCGGGTCAACGACATCCGCCACATTGTCTACAAATCCGCCGACCAGCCCTGGCGTCATGCCCGGCGCAATCTGGGGCTGATGATGCGCGAGGGGCTTCTGAAGGAAAATATTGACGGCGAGGCTCTGCTTTGGGCTCACAAACGCTTGATCGGACGGCCCGAAAGTCGCCGCATACTTATGGTGATTTCCGATGGCGCTCCGGTCGACGATTCAACCCAGAGCATCAACCCGGGAAACTATCTGGAGACGCACTTGCGCCAGGTCATCGAGGAAATTGAAACGCGCTCGCCGGTGCAACTGGTTGCCATCGGCATCGGCCATGACGTCACCCGCTATTACCGGCGTGCCATCACCCTGCTCGACGCCGAAGAACTGGCAGGCGCCCTGACCGACCAGCTGGCAGACCTGTTTGAAGAGGAAGCACCGGCCACAACGCGCCGACGGATGGCAAGATGAGGCCGGACCGGTGCCTGTTAAGCTTCAGCCTTGGGGCGCTTGCACTTGTGCTTTTTGCCAGCCCCGCAAAAGTGTTTGCTTCCGATGGCGTTATCAGTGCCCAGCCCATTGAACAATATCAGTCGCTCCGCCCCGGTGACAAGGTTGGCGACCTCATCTGGCGCGGCGGACTGATTCTGGAAGGACCCGAAGTTTTCGGCGGCGTGTCGGGCATAGACTTTCTCGACGACAAACGTTTTGTCATGGTCACCGACCAGGGACAGTTTGTTTCAGGGGTGCTGAAACACCGAAACAACGGTCGCCCCAAGGGCCTGGAAAATGTTCAACTTTCTCCCCTGCAGAATTCCAGCGGTATTCCCCTGCCTGAAAACTACACTCGCGATGCGGAATCCATTGCGACCATATTCCGTGGCGGACGCCCGGCGGCGGTCCGGGTGAGTTTTGAAAACCTGACCCGCGTCGCCGACTTTGACCTGATTGACGGACGCCCCGTTGGTGCGGCCCGAAAAGTCACCATTCCCGACTGGCTGAGCACCCTGCGCACCAATGAAAGCCTTGAATCGGTGTGCATAGCGCCCGCGGCTTCCCCCATTTCCGGCTCAACCCTGCTCATCCCCGAAAATGTCAGCAATGAGCAGGGCGATCACTCGGCCTGGCTTTTGGGCCGACGCGATGTGGGCGCGCTCTCGCTCAGCATTGCTTCGGGGTTCAACCCCACTGATTGCGCCTTTCTTCCCGATGGCGACCTGCTGGTGCTGGAGCGTGGTGTCAGTTTTTTGGGCTTCAAGATGCAGGTGCGCCGCATCAGGGCTGAAAATGTTGCGCCCGGTGCCCTGATGCAGGGAGAGGTTATTCTGAGCGGCTTTGGCGGCGACATCGACAATATGGAAGGGCTGGCCGTGCGCATTGACAAGGATGGCTCCACCCGCATTATTCTTGTCTCGGATGACAATTTCAACGACTGGCAGCGTACGCTTTTGCTCGAGTTCGAGTTGCCCGCGTGAAAAACCTATTTGGATGCCGGGTGCACAACCAGGTCGGCAATCCACAAACGCAGAACCGAATAGGGCAACAGCATTACCAGCGCCACCAATACCTTCACCCCGAAATCGCCCAGCGCCCACGACACCCAGCGCGGCAGTTCAAGAACAAATATACCCAGCAGCGGCGTTGCCTCGATGGCAAAACCGTCGGCAGATCCAAGAGCGCTAAAACCTTCTGAAAAAGCCAGCGAGAAAAACAAAACCGTATCCACCATCGACCCCAGCAGCGAAGACAGGAGCGGCGCCCGCCACCAGGCGGAGGCCCGAAGCCGGTCAAATATCGCCACATCGGCCAGCTGCGCCAGCAGAAAGGCGCTGCCCGAAGCAATGGCAATGCGCGGGGTTGCCAGATAAAATGAAATCAGCACCGCCAGCACGAAACCCGCCAGCACAACCAGCCGGGCAGCCGAAGCGCCAAAATGCCGGTTGGTCAGGTCGGTGACCAGAAACGCGACCGGATAGGTAAAGGCCCCCCAGGTCAGAAGGTCGGCCAGATTGAGCCCCCCCAGTTGGGCCTGAACCGGAAATTGCACTAAAATGTTGGAGGCTGCGACTATGGCGGCCATGGCGGCCACGGCGGGAATAATTCGAGTGAGCATAAAAAATGCACCCCTGTTTCGGGCCACGGACCCGGTTTGACCGCCCCCGGCAATAAACCGGTGCAGTTTTGTGTTTCATGTCACAAACGAAAATGCGCGTCGGCAGAACCGGCGCGCAACTATTCGGTCCGGCGGCACAAGGACATCTGTCTCAGGAGGCCAGAGCCGCCTTGATTTCCTGCTTCACACCAAGCGCGCGCTTGGAAAGCTCGCTGTCCTTGGCCTTGAGCAGATAGGCGTCAAGCCCGCCCCGATGTTCAACCGTGCGCAGGGCGTGGGCCGAAACCTTGAGCTTGACCGAGCGCTCAAGCGCTTCGGACATAAGAGTTACATTGCACAGATTGGGCAAAAACCGGCGCCGGGTGCGATTGAGCGCATGGCTCACATTGTTCCCAGTCATCACGCCTTTACCGCTGAGTTCACAACGCCGTGCCATCTATCTCATTCCTGTTTGTTAAACAGCTCATGAAAAAACCAAAATGAAATGGCTTTATGCCGAACCGCTGTCAAAAGTTGAAAAAGTCGAGCCTAGATAGTCAAACCCTCAGGCCCAGTCAAGCTTAACTGACGCCGACGTCCCGCTCCATATGCCCCCGTCTTGAAAAGGCACGCGCCAGAGGGCAGCTTAGCGGGCAGTTGATTCGAACGCATGACCGCCCCGCCACCGCCCGCGGCAACAAAAAAAAAGGCAGCTCTCCCAAAATGCGAATAAACCTGTTGCGAGTGTTCAGCCCCGCTTTGCTCTTGATTGGCAGCATAGCACCGGTGCAAGCCCAACCCGTAAGCGCAACGGCTGAATATGTCATCAGCGTCGGGGGCACCATTGTTGCCAACGCTCAGATAAAACTGCACGATGCAGGGTCAAGCTACACGGTGGAACTTAATGCGAACGTAACCGGACTTGGCCGGTTCGTGGCGAGCGGCTCGGCAACGGCCAGGGTTTCGGGCACCTCCACCCGTTCCGCCTACAGGGGCAAGGAGTTCAACCTGCAGACCCGCACCAGCGAGGGGAGCGTAACTCTGGATGTGCGTCTTTCAGGGGGCAATGTCACCGCATTTTATACGGACCCGCCCCCGCAACCCCATTTCGACCAGGTCCCGCTGGAGCGTCGCCACCTTGTCGGGGTCAACGACATGCTCTCCGCCTTTATCCTGAAAGGCGCACGACTTGACCGCTCTCTTTGTGAGCGCACCCTGAGCGTGTTTACCGGTGTTGAGCGCTTTGACCTGCAACTTCGTTTTGCCTCGGCCGAAACCGCCACTTCAGCGCGGACGGGTTATCGGGGGCCCGTTGTTCTGTGCCAGGTCGGCTATCAACCCATCTCCGGCCATTACCTGAACTCTGAAATCACCACATATCTGCAGGCCTCTGACCGCATCCTCATCTGGTATGCGCCTTTAGAAAATTCGGGCACCTTCATTCCCTACCGCGTTTTGATCGGCACTTCGCTGGGCGACCTCTCCATGGTCCTGACCAGCCTGAGCTGACTTTGTCATGGACCCGATTCCTGCCAGGGCACCGTGCCAGTTTGAGACGTCAACTCCAAACCCAAAAAAAACATGCTGCCAAAAGATCAGCTATTCCGGGCTCTCTTGTGGTTAACCGCAAAAACTGAAAAAAAATATGACCATTAAGTGAGCGTTTACCTCAGAGGCGAGAGGCGCCGGATTCATGTTATTTTAACCGCAATGAACCGCTATTGCCGGTTTTTCGCTCTTTTGCGCGAAATATGCTCTTCTTTGCCCCGGCCTGGACAAAACCCTACCATATGGAGTGGAGAACAAATCAGGACTCACACATGAGTACCGATTCGGTCTGACTTTGTTCTTCTTTTGTACCTATTGTTAACGGCTCCGGGTTTTTGCTTGCAATCGCGTTCTGATATGAAACACAAATCCAGTCTGGCCCTCCCCGAAAGTGATGCGTAGATAATGTCCCGCCCCCCAGGTTTTGACCATTACGCTGACAACCAGCTTCGTGCGATTCTCGGCCCCACAAATACCGGAAAAACCCACTTCGCCATCGAACGCATGCTGACCCACCGCACCGGCATGATAGGCCTGCCGCTAAGACTGCTGGCCCGCGAGGTTTATGAAACCATCTCCAGCCGGGTGGGAAGGGATGCAGTGGCCCTTGTCACCGGCGAAGAAC
>DROE01000137.1 GCA_011322005.1 Devosia sp. | reverse complement strand
TGGTCGGAGCGGTCGTACCGTGGAATTTCCCCCTGCTGATGGCCGCCTGGAAGCTGGCCCCGGCTTTGGCCACCGGCAATTCGGTAATCCTCAAACCCTCCGAGCGCTCCTCCCTGAGCGCCCTGCATCTGGCCGAACTGGCCATTGAGGCGGGCTTCCCGGCCGGAGTGTTCAATGTCATCACCGGCCTTGGTCCCGAGACCGGCCGCGCCCTTGGTCTGCACATGGATGTGGACGGCCTGTTTTTCACCGGCTCGACTGAGGTCGGCAAGGCCTTCATGGAATATTCCGCCCGCTCCAACCTGAAAAAACTGGGGTTGGAACTGGGCGGCAAAAGCCCCAACATCATTCTTGCCAGCTACAGGGACACCAAACACGCCGCCAGAACCTCCGCCGGGTCGGCGTTTTTTAATCAGGGCGAGATGTGCACCTGCCCCTCGCGCCTGATTGTTGAAAAATCCATCCACGACGAGGTTGTCGAAACCCTGGTTGAAGTGGCCGGGGATTTTGCCCCCGGCCACCCGCTGGACCCCAAAACATCCATGGGCGCGCTGGTTGACGAGCACCATCTCAACGGCGTGCTTGAATTTGTTGAAAGCGCCAGGGAGGAAGGTGCTGATATCGCCACCGGCGGCACCCGCGTCGGCACTGAAACCGGGGGCTGTTATGTGGAGCCCACGGTTTTTGACAATGTGAAGAACCACATGAAGGTCGCCCAACAGGAAATTTTCGGCCCCATGCTCTCGGTCATCCCCGTCGAAAATGTCGAGGAGGCCGTGCAAATTGCCAACGACACCTGCTACGGACTGGCTTCGGCCGTGTGGACCGATGACCTTGCAACCGCCCACATGGTTTCAAAACGCATCCGGGCGGGCATGGTCTATGTCAATTGTTACGATTGCGACGATATGAGCGTACCCTTTGGCGGCTACAAGCAATCCGGCTTTGGCCGCGACAAATCCCTGCACGCGCTCGAAAAATATACCGAGTTGAAAACCACCTGGATAAACATCGTCCAGTCCTGAACAAGAAAGAAAATCTGCCCCTATGCTCAACCTTAACGATCCTTCCCTGCTCAAAAGCAAAGCCTTTGTTGACGGAAAATGGCTTTCCGGTACAAAAACTTTTTCGGTTGAGAACCCGGCGACAGGTGGCCTCATTGCAGAGGTTGCCGACCTCACCGTCGCCGAGGTCAAAACGGCCATAAAAGCCGCCCACACCGCCCAGCCCAAATGGGCCGCCCTGACCGGCAAGGAGCGGGCGGGATTGTTGCGCAACTGGTTTAACCTGCTGGTTGCAAACGCCGATGACCTGGCCCGGATTCTGACCGCCGAGATGGGCAAACCCCTCGCTGAAGCCAGGGGCGAAGTGCTTTACGGTGCCTCTTTCATCGAATGGTTCGCCGAGGAGGCAAAACGCGTCTATGGCGACACCATCCCCGGGCACATCCAGGACAAGCGCATTATCGTCATCAAGCAGCCGGTGGGCGTTGCCGGCTCGATAACCCCGTGGAATTTCCCCAACGCCATGATTGCCCGCAAGGTCGGCCCGGCGCTGGCCGCAGGCTGCACCTTTGTCGCCCGCCCCGCTGAACTGACCCCGCTTTCAGCCCTGGCCATGGCGGCGCTGGCCGAACGCGCCGGTATCCCCGCCGGGGTGTTCAACGTTATTCCCAGTTCGGATGCACCGGGCGTGGGCAAAGAACTGTGCGCCAACCCCCTTGTCAGTAAAATCACCTTCACCGGCTCCACCCGGGTCGGCAAAATCCTGCTGTCCCAGTGCGCAAACAGCATCAAGAAAGTCTCGCTGGAACTGGGAGGCAACGCCCCGTTCATCGTCTTTGACGATGCCGACCTTGACGCCGCCGTTGAAGGCGCCATGATTGCCAAATACCGCAATGGCGGGCAGACCTGCGTCTGCGCCAACCGCATCTATGTGCAATCCGCCGTTTATGACGAGTTCGCCACCCGCCTGAAAAATGCCGTGGCCAAACTCGTCGTTGGCGACGGAGCCGAACCGGGCACCACCATCGGTCCGCTGATCTCGGAGGCCGCCGTTGAAAAGGTCGAGCAGCACATCGCCGACGCCATAAAAAAAGGCGCTCAAGTTACTCAAGGGGGCCATCGCCACCAGCTTGAGCACACATTTTTTGAGCCCACGGTGCTGACCGGGGCCAATGCCGACATGCTGGTCGCGCACGAAGAAACCTTCGGGCCTCTGGCACCCCTGTTCAAATTTGAAACCGAAGACGAGGTCATTGCCCTTGCCAATGACAGCGAGTTTGGCCTTGCCGGATATTTCTATTCCCGCGATATCGCCCGCGTCTGGCGCGTGGCCGAGCGGCTTGAAACCGGCATGGTCGGCATCAATACCGGCCTGATTTCGACCGAAGTCGCCCCCTTTGGCGGCGTCAAACAATCCGGGCTTGGCCGGGAGGGCTCGAAATACGGCATCGAGGACTATCTGGAAATCAAATATCTGTGTTTTGGCGGCATCAACTGAGAAAATGCGGGCCTTCGCAAGGAGCAAACGAAAATGAGTGCGATAACCAACCATCTGCCAACGGCTGAATTGCAGGCGCTCGACGCCGCCCACCACATGCACCCGTTTACCGCCGGGGCTGAACTGGCTGAAAAAGGCGCCCGGGTGATAACCTCAGCGCAAGGGGTCACCCTCACCGATTCCGAGGGCGAACAGATTCTGGACGCCATGGCAGGTCTGTGGTGCGTCAATATAGGCTATGGCCGCACCGAACTGGCCGAGGCCGCCGCCCGCCAGATGAACCAGCTCCCCTATTACAACACGTTCTTCCAGACCACCCACGTGCCCGCAATTGCTCTGGCCAAACGGCTGGCCGAACTGGTTCCCGGAGACCTAAACCACGTCTTTTTCGCCAATTCGGGTTCCGAGGCCAACGACACCAACATCCGTCTGGTCCGCCACTATTGGGCCAGCAAAGACAAGCCAGACAAAAAAATCATCATTTCCCGCCACAACGCCTATCATGGCTCAACCATTGGCGGGGCCAGCCTTGGCGGCATGGGAGCCATGCACGCGCAAGGGGGCCTGCCCATCCCCTATATCGCCTATATTGACGAACCCAACTGGTATCAGGATGGAGGCGAACTCTCGCCGTACGAATTCGGTCTGGAGCGCGCCCGCCAGCTTGAGCAAAAAATCGCTGAACTGGGCGAGGACAAAGTCGCCGCCTTTATCGCCGAACCCGTGCAGGGAGCAGGTGGAGTGATAATTCCGCCGGACAGCTACTGGCCACAAATTCAGCGCATCTGCGACGCCCACGAAATCCTGCTTGTTGTTGACGAGGTTATCTGCGGCTTTGGCCGCACAGGCAACTGGTTCGGCTCCGATACCTACGCCATCCGCCCCGACATCATGACCCTGGCCAAGGGCTTAAGCTCGGGTTATGCGCCCATCGGCGCTTCGGTAGTATCCGATGAAATCGCCGACACCATCGCCAATGCCGGAGATTTCAATCACGGCTATACCTATTCCGGTCACCCGGTTTCCGCCGCCGTGGCCCTGGAGAACCTGCGCATCCTTGATGAAGAGGGCATTGTCGACAAGGTGCGCAAGGAAACCGCGCCCTATGTCGCCAAAAAGTGGGCCGAACTTGCCGACCACCCCCTGGTTGGGGAGGCAGCCATTGTCGGTCTGGTGGGTTCGCTGGCCCTGACCCCGGACAAAAGCGCCCGTGCGCCCTTTGCCGCCGACAAGGGCACGGTCGGTCTTGTCTGCCGCGACTTTTGTTTTGCCAACAATCTGGTGATGCGCCATGTGGGCGACCGCATGATTATTTCCCCGCCCCTTATTATCTCTGAAACCGAAATCGACCTGATGATGGAGCGGGTTGTCATGTCCCTCGACCAGACCCTGGCCCGCATCAAATCCGAAGGTCTCTACATCTCGGGCAGGAGTAAAACCTCATGACCAGCACCGCCCCCCGGCTTGCCAGAAAAGACCGCCCTGAGCTTTCTTCGTTCTCATGGCAAGACCCGCTGCTGTTTGAGACCTCTCTGAGCGACGAGGAAAAGATGATACGCGACACTGCAAGAGCCTTTGCAGTCGAGCATCTGGCCCCGCGCATTGAAGCCGCCTATATGGACGAACATACCGACCCGGAGATTTTTTCCCTGATGGGCGAAACCGGCCTGCTCGGCGTCACGCTGGCCGAGGACTATGGCGGGGTCGGCGCTTCTTATGTGTCCTATGGGCTGGTCGCCCGGGAAATCGAACGCATCGACAGCGGTTTTCGCTCGATGATGAGCGTGCAATCCTCTTTGGTCATCTACCCTATCTTTGCCTATGGCAGCGAAGAGCAGCGCCTTAAATATCTGCCAAAACTGGCCTCGGGCGAATGGATTGGCTGCTTCGGGCTGACTGAACCCGACGCCGGTTCCGACCCCGCAGCCATGAAGACTCGGGCCACAAGAACCGATGGTGGATATTTGCTGAACGGCTCAAAAACCTGGATTTCCAACAGCCCCATTGCCGATGTGTTTGTGGTCTGGGCCAAATCGGACGCCCATGATGGCGCCATCCGCGGCTTTGTGCTCGACAAGGGCACAAAAGGGCTCTCCGCCCCAAAAATCGGCGGCAAACTATCCTTGCGCGCCTCCGTCACCGGCGAAATCGTCATGGAAAATGTCGCGGTCGGCGAGGACGCGCTGCTGCCCCATATCTCGGGCCTCAAGGGCCCCTTCGGCTGCCTCAACCGCGCCCGCTATGGCATTGCCTGGGGGGTGATGGGAGCGGCCGAGGATTGCTGGCTGCGCGCCCG
>DROE01000136.1 GCA_011322005.1 Devosia sp. | reverse complement strand
AGGGTTTGAAGCTGGCCTTCCAGTGCCGCCTGCTGCGTGGATAATTGTTCCAGTGTTGCGCTTGTTTGTTCGCGCTGAGCCTCAAGCCCGCTTTGCAATGCGCTCGTCTGCTGGTCGACAATGCGGTTAAGGGCGCTCACTTGTTCGTTCAGGGCCCTGAAGCCAACCAGGCTTTCGCTGATGCCTTCCTGATTGACGGTAATCCGGGTGGTCAGTTCCGCTATTGCGGGGTCCTGGGGCTGGGCCAGCAGGGGCCGCAGCAGGCCGGTGGCCAACAGGGCAATGACCAGGAGAGCACCCAGCGCCGCGCCACCGACAATTCCAAGCAGCGCCGCAATCAGAGGGGTCAGGGTAAAGTCAACGAGAAGCGAAGGGGGCCAGAGACCGGATTTGCCTTCGGTTGTGCCCGGGGAGGTGGTGTTTGAAGTGGTTGTGCTTGCCGGACCCGCATCCGCTGGCTTTTCAACCTGGGGCTTGTCTGCTGCCGGTTCTTTGTCTGGGGCATTTGCACCGGGCTTTTCGCTCGCGGGTTTGGCCGTGGGTTTGCCCGCCGCTGTCCTGGCGCGGGGCTTTCGCGATGAAGTTTTTGAGGCTGGGTTTTTGCGGGCTGTCAGGTCCAGGGTTGGCGGCTTGACCGGTCCGCGTTTGCGTGTTGCCATCGCTTGAGTGTCCTTCCTCGCCCTTGGTCCCCATCTACCCTGCCCTATTTGCGTTTCGAACGGGTAAAAGACAAGGCCAAAGCCATCATTGCGCTCTCATTTGACGCTTCGGCGACATGAATTTTCTCAAAGCCCGCTTCGCGCAGAGGTTCGGCGATGTTCCGGGACAGGCACAGGGCGGGAGTTTGTCTGATGGTTTTCAGTCCGGAATTTTGTGTGAGCGTTGCGAAAGTCTCGGCGGTGCGGGCGGAGTAGAACAGCACACCATCAATTGAATCGTTTCTGAGCATAGCGGTTTCGGCCGCGCTCAGATTTATTTTGGCCTGCATCGCATAGACGGGGATGGTGGTGACCTTGATGTTGTGTGCTGCAAGCACTGCCGCGAGGTTGCCGGAGCGGTCGCGGGCCGCCGGATAAAGCACCGGTCCTGCCGGTCCTGCCTCAAAAATGAGTTTTCCCAGACTTTCGACATTCCCGCTGGCGGTGCTGATGGAAGTGAACCCGGCAGCCCGTGCGCTTTCAGCGGTTTTTTCCCCGACTGCAAACAGGGACAGATGTTTTAGTGTGCCAAACATCCCCAGCTCTTCAAGGGCGCGGATGGTGTTGGCACTGGTCACGGCGAGGGCGGCAAAACCTGTGATATCTGGAAGCTGCGCATCCAGAACCCCAAAACTCAGCAAAGGCAGCAGTTCGGTTTCGATATTCTGCGCCGCCAGAAGTTTTGCGGTTCGCTGATTGTCCGGGGCCGGACGGGTGATGAGCAGCTTTGCCATTCAAAGAACCTGGCTTTGTTTCAGCCGGGCCATGAAGTCCTTTCCGGCGGCGGAAATGAGCGTTTGGCCCAACTCCCGGCCCAGCTTTTGCGCGTCGCTTGCCGGCCCCTCCATATGCTCGGCAAAACACTGGGCACCATCGGGACTTAGTACCTGAGCGCTCATTTGCAACCTCTCCCCCTGTCGCAGGGTCAGCACGCCGATGGGAGTACGGCAGGAGCCGTCAAGCGTTGCCAGCATGGCGCGCTCGGCACAAATAGCCTGGTTCGTGT
>DROE01000135.1 GCA_011322005.1 Devosia sp. | reverse complement strand
GTTCAGGTGATCGAAAAGATAATCGCCGGTCTCGCGGGATTCCGTGAAGATGATGAGTTGGCGGCTACTGAGCATCTCATCCGCCTTGAGTTGTTCGATGAAGGTCTCGATTTTCGGGTCCCGCTCAACTCCTTTCCAGAGTTGATCCACCTCCCTGAGCGTTTCCAGATCATGCCGCAGATCATCGAGGACTTCCTTTTTGAAATCGCCGGCGGCATATTTCTGCGCCTTCTCTTCTTCTACCAACTTTCCCAGGGTTTCGAAATCATCATTGTCGAGCAGGTCATACACATCGATATCCTTGCTGATATAGACGGTACCGGACTCGAACATGGCAATAAATTGTTCATACGACTGAATGAATCGGTGGATACTCTGGCGAAAGGCAAAGAAACTGCTTTCCAGACGTTTGATCAGTATCCCCTTCATGAAGCCGCCAACGTTCCGTTGTTGCTGCCGTTCAAACTCGGAGAGCTGCTTGCTTCCAACATAGTAGAGCAGCGGGATGTAGCGGGCATAGCGAAACCCGTGAAGCCGGTGGATGGTCTGGTTGAAGACATCTTCCAGCTCACCCTCAAAAGTGTATACGATCTTCCGGGGTTCCTCGACTTCCGGGAAAAACAGCCCCTGGCTTTCTGTGTCGCTCTTGAAATAAGTCAGTACATCGGTTCGGGTTCTCCGCACCATGACATGCTTGAGGATTCGCTCCCGAATCTCGCGGGAGACCTCCTTGATGACGGCCTTGTAGGCCGGATCCGCACGATCCAGCCCCTTGAATCGTTTGCGCAGCCGCTGGAAGAAGCGCTCCAGATTGGGAATGCCTGGGATTGTGGAATTTTTCGGCGCCTGAAACAGCTTAAGCTGGGCGTAAATATCATCAATGGTGTTATTCAGTGGCGTCGCCGTTACCAGAATGACCTTCTTGCCCCGGCAGATGTCCAGCAGATCGGCATAGGCACGGGTGGCCTCGTTGCGGAAACGATGGGCCTCGTCAACGACGACATAATCGAAGCGGTCAATGCCAAAACGGATGACGTGATCGAGTTTGCCCAATGATTCCACCCGTGCCGGGACGCGGAAGTCATGAAGGCTCTCTTCCCAGTAGCCCTTGATCACCGGCGGACAGATAACCAGAATCCGGCCCTTGAGCTGCTGCAGCAGTTGCGCTGCGATAAAGGTCTTTCCCAGGCCAACGACATCCGAAAGAAAGACGCCATTGTGCTCTTCCAGTTTTTTCAGGGCCTGGATGACTGCCTGCTGCTGGTATTGCAGCGGCATGAAACCCTCGGGGAGAAATACTTCCACCTGATCCTGGAGGTTGATGTCCTCCTGCATGTATTCATAAATGAGCTTGAGATAAAGCTCGTAAGGGGTGATGGTGTCATTGAGCCAAGTCTTGTTCTGCACTGCGTCAACAAATTCGTGGGAAATGTCCACGGATTGCCGCCAAAGTTCCTCGAACTGGTTGAGGGCAAATTCCACATCCCGGCGTTGACGCAGCTCGACATTGAACTCACGGTTGGCCACCAGACCGGAATAGGAAAAATTGCTGGATCCGGTAATAACAAAACCAAAGTCCCGATCTTCAGGTGCAAACCGACCTATATAGACCTTGGCATGGATATTTCGGGATGGGAATGCGCGGATTTCGAGCTTCTTGCCATTGCCGCCTTGTTCACGGTCCTCTTCTGTATCGGGACAATCATGCTGCAAAAATTCAATAAACTTCTTGAGGCCTATTTCAAGTTTTTGATCGGACTCGCTGGAATTCTCAATCTCATGAATCAACGTTTCCTGAAACTGTTTTCTGGCAGTTTTGTGCGACTCAAAATCAAGCACCACCTGTTGTTGGTAGGTGTTCACGGCGTGATAGGCTTCATCATCCAGACCCAGCCCTACAAGGATGCGGGTCTTGGAGACAGGTTCTATTGAGTCATAGAGCTGGTAGAATCCGCTGGAACGGAAATAGCCAACGAGAACATCAAATAACCGGGTGTCTGCGAGGGTTGCTTTGAACCGATCCAGCAGCGTCTGATTCTCATCGTTGGTAAAAAAAGTCAGATCCGTTTCCTGGCTGCTCATTTATGACCTCCGGTCATGTTGAGCTTGCCCTGCTTCATCATCCTTCTGCAAAATGATTCAACCTGCTTTCGCGCCAGCTTCGATGGTCTGGTTTTTCCGTTCTCCCAGCGATTCACACTGGCAAAGCTCACCCCCAGCGCATGAGCCAGCTCTTCCTGGCTGTAACCTAGTTGCTTGCGGACATCTTTTACCAGCTCGGAAAAGTTTTCTGGTTGTTGGGTCATTTGTCGGCTCTGGTCGATTCGGGGTGATCACCCATTTGGCGCAGCCCTGCCAGTTAGAATCATGTCGGTAAAATATAACATCTGCTACAGCAGAAGCAACAGCAAATAACCATCTGGGCACGGGTATTCAAAGCTTCAAACAACGCCAATCATCTTGTTTTTCGCTGTTGCCCCATAGCTGACCATTCAAAGGCCCTGGAGAGGTATCGTGGAATGCCGGGTGCCTTTTGGTGCGGCCAATTGCAAGTTTATGGTGCGGCTGATTGAAATTTTCTGACCAAGCTCTACAGGCTAGGAAGGAGATATCGGAGTGATGGCACTGCCATCACCCCTGGGGCCACAAATTCTTCTTCGCGCTTGGAAATCGAAATCTCCCTGAAAGCCCGCACGTTACTCCGCGCTTTCGCCATTGAAACCCCGGCGCCAGTCTTCCAGACTGCGGGCTGACACATCGTTGTCCCTTTGTGAGCGTTCTGCGGCTTCGCTCTTTATCAAGCCGCGTCCCTGAAGCCTGTTTTCGGAACAGGCCCCGGTGGATGAGCAGCGCCTGATCTGCCAGTCGTGATCGCCTTCGGGTGTGAGCGCAGCATTTCTCAGGGAATGAGGGGTGCTTTTCTATCGAATGCGAAATCTTAGTCACCCTCACCCAACCCTCTCCCTCGAGGGAGAGGGCTCTTCGCTCACCGCAGGTAGACCTCCACGATATCGCCCCGGAAGTGGCCGAGTTCCTGACTGAGGATTTCCCGTGCCGGGTAGTACGCTTTGCCCAGCCCTTGCAGTTTTTGCATGCGTTCCTGAGCGTAGCTGTGGCGCAGGCCGTGGGCACCGTGGGACCAACCCAGGACACGGCTTGAGGCCTCGCTGAAGGATTTGCTCCAGGCGTTGCCGCCACCGATGTCGTAGTGCTGGCGGTAGGTGATGCCCCGGTCCACGACGACTCTCCCGGTTTCCAGCCGACGTGCCTCCAGTCTGGCCGCCAGGTCATGGGGGATCATCACCTCGCGGCGCAGTCCGCCCTTGCCGGTGACGATGTAGCGCTCGCCATCCCGGCCGAGGAAGCGATCCGGGCTCCAGTGCCGGTGGCTGGCGGCCCGGGCCTCCCCGGCGCGTTGCAGGGTGAGCAATTCGTGGGCGCGCAGACCGGCGCGCCAGGCCAGTTCGGTGGCCAGGGCGTTCCTGTCGCTCTGGTGGGCCGCGATGAGCCGGATCTGCGCGGGGGAGTAGGCCCGGCTGTGCAGCTCGCTTTGGGTAAGCGCCCGTTCCCGCACCAGGGAACCCTTGCCGGTGATGAACTCCAGGGCATTGCGGTCGGTGTCGAGCTGTTTCTGGCCGATACCCTGGGCGGCACGGTCGGTGAGGTACTGCTGGGCGAGTTCGGGGGTGAAGGCCTTCAGGTGCCGCAGCCCGACAGCCTCCTTGGCCCAGTCGCCGGCCTGTTTCAGGGCCGTGGCATATTTGTTGAAGGTGGCCAGGCTGTGGATTCGGCCGGTGGAGCGGCTGCCCCGGATGCCTTCCGCCTGCTTGGCCGCGTGCCGGCTGGTGAGGCTCAGGAAGGCCTTCAGCACCGCCCGTGCCTGGCTGCCCATCGGTTTGCCCTTGCCGAAACGCGCCATGCTCAGCGGCCCGCATGCCGCCAGCGTTTGAGGGCGCGCCAGACGGTGGTGGGATGCACCTTGGTGCGCCTGAAGCGGCGCAGCCACAGGGCGATGTCGTAGCTGCTGGCTCCGGCCGCGGCCAGGGCCTCGATATCGGCCCGGTAGCGGTCGAGGCGGGAACGCCCATGGGGTTTGCGGCGGGCGGTCCGCCGGATGGCCCGCACCTGCTCGAGCTGGGTTTTCAGTTCATCGTCTGGCACAGATCATCCCGCCCGAGCAATGCACGAAAACACTGCGTGGCATCCGCTGCGCCAACTCTGCCACAAGCCAGCAATGACCGGCCCGCGCTCGGTGGGGCGAGAGCCTCACGGAGCGCGGGCGTGCCCGCGTCCAGCCGGCAGTAATCTGCGCCAAGGAGCAGGCCGACGGTGTGCCACGTGGCACAGTGCAAGCAGCCGTGCCCGGTCATCGGCCGCGCCCCTTGCCACGGGATGACCGACGCCGGATGGCCTCCAGGCGGACGACCAGCGGGCTGTCAACGGCAGGCTGGGTGGTGACGGGCGCTGCCTCGACCCGCCGCAGGGCGGCCTCGGCCTGCTGGCGGCGTCGGCGTTGGTCGCTGACACGCAGGGCCAGTTCAGGCGTGAACCTGCCCTGCCGGGCGCGCCTGACCAGTCCCCGCAGGTAGGCCAGTGGGGCGACCTGGATGGCGCCGGCCGCCATGCGTCCGGCAAGTTCGTCCAGGAGCTGCTGTGCCAGGGCTTCGGGAAAGCCGGCCAACTGCCTGCGCGCCGATGACCGCTCGGCCTCCGACAGGCCCTTGGGAAACACCAGTCCCGATGCCTGCCCACCACCCCGGTCCGGGGCTGGGCCAGCAACTGGCGCAACGGTCCGACATGCCTGGCGCTGTGGTCGTGGTGATTTCCTTGACGGTTCTCTGGTGGTTCCAGGGGTGACGGGGGTGTCACCGGCGGATGGCCGCCTTGGCGGGAGTGCCCCGTCAGGGACGACGGGGCGCTCTGACACCGGATCTCCCTTGTCGAGGAGCAGGATATAGCGGTTGGAGGTCCGGGAGCCATCCGCACGATAACGGGGCTCAATACGGATCAGGCCGCGGGCCTCCAGGTCCTGGAGGATACGTTGGACGGTGCGAACAGATAGGGAGCACCGCCGCGCCAGGGTGGGCACGCTGGGCCAGCAGACGCCCTGCTCGTCGGCGCTTTCGCCCAGCGCCACCAGCACCAGTTTGGGGGTGGGCGGGAGTTTCTGCCTCAGTCCCCAACGAACGGCCTCGATGCTCATGGGCGCCGCCCTCGTGTTTCCACCGTGAACTGCTCCAGCCACGCATGCACCGCCTGGCGGGGCCACAGCCGGTGCCGGCAACCCGGCGGCTGGATGCGCGGCGGCAGAGGGTTGCCGGCCGTCAGCTTGTTGCGCAAGCGGCCGATGGAGATGCCCAGCAGGCGCGCCATTTCCTGGTCGGTGTAATAGCTGCCTTCATCGTTTGGATCTTTCATCGTCACATTGAAACTCCTGTGGCATGGCTTTGGTTGTCGAACGACCACAAGGGGTATCACACCGATTTACGCAGCGACCATGGAAAACGTTATGCAAAGGGCCGAAAGGTTTTGAAAGGGGGGAAATGGCGTAAAGGGCCCAGCCTTTCCGGCCATAATCAAGCACAAAAGCCCCCACCTCCAGGCCCGCTTTTTCGGGTTTTTCCCGGCCGCGCACTGACTACCATGGGGCACACCAATCCTCTGCAGCCCTTGCAACATCCCACAGGTCGCGCTGATGACGGTAAACTGGCTCACAATCCGCAAATTCGCCGAGCAAACGGGGTACTCAGAGCACGCCATTCGCAGCAAAATACGTGATGGGGTATGGCTGGAAGGCCATGTGTGGGTCAAGGCACCGGATAAGCGGGTGCTGATCAGCGTGGAGGGGTATAACCAATGGGTAGAAAGCAGCGTACAGGGGTTCGGGCAGTCAGCGCCTCGTCGATTGAGATCTCGTTCGTCTATCAAGGCAAGAGGTACCGGGAAAGAATCAAACTCAAGCCCACCCCCGCTAATCTGAAAAGGGCGGAGCGCCACCGTGAGGCGATCCTCTACGCCATAGAACGAGGCACCTTCGACTACGCCACCACGTTCCCGAATTCCAAGCAGGCCAGGCTGCTCAGCAGAGAACCCGGCGCCAACATCACCGTAGAAGAATTTCTGTCCGACTGGTGGCGGACCGAAGAGAAGGAGCTGAAGGCCTCAACGCGCAAAGTCGATCAACGGATTCTTTTCAACCAGATCATCCCGACCTTCGGCTCCCTGACCCTGACCGAATTGAAATGGTCATTGATCCGGGATTGGGTGAAATCCCATGACTGGAGCCGCAAGACCCAGAACAACAAGCTCAGCCTCCTCCGGCGCGCACTGAACGAGGCCGTCGAACAGGAGCTTATCCATCACCACCCCATGGCCAACAAGGTCATCCGGCGGCGCAAGTCCCGCGCCCATGTGGCAGCGAACTCGAAATCCAAAATCGACCCTTTCAGCCAGGAAGAACGCACCGCGCTGATCAACGCGGCACACGGTCAGATGAAGAACCTGATCCAATTCGGTTTCTGGACCGGGCTCAGGCTCTCCGAACTGTTCGCCCTCAACTGGGGAAACATCGACTGGATAAACAAGCGAATCTATGTCGAAGGCGCCTTGACCCAGGACGCCGAGGAAATCGAAGCGACAAAGACCGAGGCGGGTGAGCGCATAGTCCATCTCCTGCCGCCAGCCATAGCCGCCTTGAAAGCACAGAAGGAATATACCTTCCTGCAGGGCGACGAAGTCT
>DROE01000134.1 GCA_011322005.1 Devosia sp. | reverse complement strand
TTGACGAAACCCTGCGTTATTTCTCAGGACTGCTGGAACTCAGGGGCGTCAAAGTGCGGCTGGGAGAGCGTTTTTCCGGCGCGGAAATGGCCTCGGGCTTTGATGCAATCGTGCTGGCCACCGGCGCAAGCCCGCGCTTGCCGGACATCAAGGGCATTACTCACCACAAAACATGCACCTATGTTGAAGCCATCACCGGGGCAACATCAATCGGCAGCCGCGTGGCGATAATCGGCGCCGGTGGTATCGGCTTCGATGTGGCGGAGTTTTTGATTGAAAATCAGCAGAGTTTCGACACTGAACTTGAAGATTTCCGAAGAAAATGGGGCGTTGACGGCAACTGGGCCAGCGATGAAGCCGGGCAGAAATCCGGGCTTGCCGCGCACCCGATGCCGCCCTCTCCCAAACGCCATATATTCCTTTTGCAACGCTCAAAAGAAAAGTTCGGACGCACTCTGGGCAAGACTACGGGCTGGATCCACAAGGCGGAAATGATGCTGGGTGGTGTGAAGATGATTGGCGGCGTTACCTACGACAAAATCGACGATGAAGGCCTGCACATCAGCGTCGGGGACGAAGCGCAAATTCTGGATGTCGACAATATTGTGGTCTGTGCCGGGCAGACTGAAAACAATGAACTGGCCGGCCTGCTCGCACCCAATGGTATTGAAGTGCATCTGATTGGCGGGGCCAAAGAGGCCGGCGAACTCGACGCCAAGCGCGCCATTTCTGAAGGGCTGAAGCTGGCCGAACAAATCGGGAAGAGCGCCAATGCAAGAGTGTAAAAGTGAACCCGCTTCACCAAAGTGAAGCGGGTTTTTTTCAGGGTCCGGGAGGTCGGTGACGGACCCTGTTCAACGGCGTGGGAGGAGCGCCGGATTTTGAAGCAAAAGGCCTAGAAACCGAAGATAAAAGTCGCGCCGGTCTGGTCATTGCCATACTGGGAGACGTCGACATCGGTGTTCTCGCCAAACTGGAAAATGCCATAGGAATTGTTGTTGCCGGTCTGGTTGAGGGTGGCGTTGTGGCCCACACCATCCTGATAGATAAGACCGTTATTGCCCAGACCGTCCTGGCCGATGCCAGCGGAGTTATTCAATCCGTTCTGGGAAATATTGGCGCCGTTTTCCATGGCGTTGATCAGCTGGAAAATCTGCATGCCGGCGCGCATGGCGTTGGCCTGTTCTCCGGCGGCGGGCAGAATGGTTATGGAAAGCGAACCGCCAATATTGGCCGGGGCGGCCAGAACCGGCGAGGCGATGGTCACGGCCATCAGGCCTGCGGCGATTGCTTTCAGAACTTTGCGGGGGCGAATGGTCATTTCAGATCTCCTTGGGTTTTGTGATGCTGAGTGCTGTTGTGCTTGTTGATGAAACAGGTTTAGCGCCCCCTGTTTGAACGAAGCCACAATGGGCCGTTCAGAAACCGTTAAGCAAAATCTCTGGCGCTTTGGTCTCTGAAAAACAACGCGGAATCCGCGGCTTACGGAGTAGAATGACCATAAAAAAGAGGGCTCCGGTTTCCCGGAACCCTCATTATTTCAAGTCATGGCAGAGTTTTATGCGTCAGCTAGGCCTCGTCGGCAAAATGTTCAGCGCAGGAATAGCTTTCGCCTTCTGTTTCCACTTTCAGGCTCACGTCATAAGTGGCCCCGCCACCCCCCAGCATCACCCGGCCAAGGGTCACTGTTTCCTCAGGCTCGGCGACAAAACTGCCGCCCTGGGAGATGTTGGAGGAGCCAGAGAGGCCGGACTTCACCACCTTGAAGGAATAGGTCCCGGTGACCGCTTCTTCGGCACGAAACACACTTTCCAGTGTCGTCATGCCGTTGGAATTTATGGCCTTGATTTCGCAGCCGACCAACTCGACCGGTGCGGTTTCGGTGTCGGTATTCTGCTGTGCGTTCACGGCAAATCCTCCTGCTGCAAATCCCAGAACCAGGGCAGTCATGCTGGCGGCGATGCGCTTGTGGGAATTATACATGGTTTGTCTCCTTTGATGTTACCCGCCAAAGCCGGGGTCAGCAGTTGCTTCCCCCGGCCTCATTTTTGCGGTTGTCTCGTTTAAGAAGGCCGGTCTCAGGGGCAGACCTGAACAAAGGCCGCAACATTGCCCGAACCGTTCTGGGAAACATTGGCATCACATCCGTTGCCGACCTGAACACCGGCAACGATATTGCCATTGCCGTCCTGGGAGAGGACCGCGTTGTTGTTGTTGCCGAACTGGGCGACACCAGCCTGGTTCCAGTTGCCGTTCTGCCAGGTATCGGCATTGTTGTTGAAGCCTTCCTGGCCGATGGCGGCAACGTTGCCGGTGCCGAACTGGTTGGCGGTTGCGCCGTTCCAGATACCGTTCTGGTAGACACCGATCTGGTTGGCAAAGCCTGCCTGGCCACCGCCGGCTGCGTTGCCGAAGCCAAACTGCTGAATAGAAACGCTGTTGGCCATTGCCGGGGCGGCAGTCAAACCGATGAGAGCAGCGATTGCGGTTGCGATAAAGATATTCCGTGTCATTTTAAGGTCTCCTTGGTGTGCGGGGGGGCCGCGTTGTTGATGGAGCCTTTCTTAGGGGAGCGTGCTTGAACTGATCCTGAGACTGTCATTCAGAATTTGTTCATTGTAATATGGGGAGACAAGCGCGCGTGACCGGAAAGCCTATTTGTGCAGATGGTTGCGCCGCAAAAAATCCTCAAACATGGGGACGGTAAAATCTATATCGCCGTGAGCAGGGCTGTATATCATGCCCTTGTGAATGATCTTGGCTCTTCTGGGACCCAGAGTTTGAACGTTCTCGCCAAGTTTTTCCGCCACGTCAGAAGAACGGTAAGGTCCCTTGCCCAGCTCTGCCATGGCAATGACATATTCACATTCCTTTGGCGTCAAACGATCATAGCGAACACGAAAGAAGCCATCGTCCAGTCGACGAAGTGCGGCCTGTGAAGCGTTGCGCACATCCTCAACGTCAATGGGAGACTTGTCGGCTATGTTCCAGGCTTGGTACCCCCACTCCTGCAGGAAATACGGATAACCTTTTGTGCGCTCAACGATCATCTTCAGTGCGGTTTCTGAAATCCTCTCCCCTTCCTCCTCGATGGGCTGCCGGATAGCCAATGTGGCCGATCCAGCATCAAGCGGACCAATCGAAGGATAGCTGAACAAACGCTCGGCGTAAGATTTTGCTTTCCCCGAAAGCGCTGCGGTTTGGGGCAAGCCTGCACCAAAAAGCATCACAGGCAGCTGTCTCTGGTTGACTCGGTGAATAGCGACTATCAGCGCACCCAGTTCCTCCTCGGAAAGATACTGGACCTCGTCAATCAACAGCGTCCATGCTTTTCCACTCACCTTGGCCGCCTCGCCCACGCGCACAAACAAATCACCAACGTCATACTCAAGGTTGCCGCTGTCTGCTGTGCCCGGCTCCGGATCAACCGAAAGCGAGATGTCACCCATCTTGATATTGAAGGCGCTGGCAAATCCGCGTAGAGCCCGCATCCCCAGAAAGGCTTTATCCTTGGCATTTTCCAATAGCGAGAGTTTTCGCAGCACATGATGGACTTTGGGGTAGAGCAGTTCTGCGAGAGGTTTGTCCTCGGGCGCCTCAATGAAGGCGGTCAAATGGCCGTATTCTTCGGCAAACTGTTCAATTTTATTGAGTAGTACGGTTTTGCCGGTCCCCCTCAAACCCAGGAGAACCTGTGATCTGTCATGCTTGCCCAAGAGAACACGCTGCAAAGCAATCTTTGCGTTTGAGATGATTTCATCGCGACCCGCCAATTCGGGAGGTTGCGAGCCTGCACCGGGAGCAAATGGGTTTCTTACGGGATCCATGCTAAACGTATAATAAGTTTACCCTAGTATATCAAGATCATGATATACATGTGCCAAAACTGGTATATGCGCCTTACATCACAGCGCCGGTCTGCCAGGGCACAAACTCGTTGTCGCCATAACCAAGCAGTTCGGATTTGGTTTTTTCGCCCGAAGCGACGGCAAGGATTTGCTCAAAAATTTCCTTGCCCTTGTCCTCAAGGCTTACGCCCTCGAGCACATCGCCGGCGTTGATATCCATATCCTCAACCATGTTTTCATAAACCTCGGAGTTGGTGGCAATTTTTATCGAAGGGGTGGGTTTGTTGCCATAGGCCGAGCCGCGCCCGGTGGTAAAACAAAGTATGTTGGCACCTCCGGCGACCTGGCCGGTGGCCGAAACCGGATCATATCCGGGAGTGTCCATGAATACAAAGCCCTTTTCCCCGACTGGTTCGGCATAATTATAGACTGCGTTCAGGGCCGTGCTGCCCCCCTTGGCCGTTGCGCCCAGGGACTTTTCAAGAATGGTGGTCAACCCCCCCAGCTTGTTCCCCGGGGAAGGGTTGTTGTTCATCTCCATCAGGTTGCGTTTTGTGTAGTCCTCCCACCAGTGAATGATTTCGATGAGCTTTTCTCCGACCTCTCTTGTCACAGCCCGGCGGGTCAGCAGATGTTCAGCGCCGTAGATTTCCGGGGTTTCTGAAAGAATGGCAGTGCCGCCGTTCTTAACCAGTATGTCCACCGCCATGCCAAGAGCCGGGTTGGCGGTAATGCCCGAATAGCCGTCCGAGCCCCCGCATTGCAGGGCCAGCATCAGTTCGGAGGCGGGCACTGGCACCCTATTTACATCATTGACGACCGGCAGCATTTCATGGATTGCCGCAACGCCCGCTTCAACGGTTTTGCGCGTCCCCCCGGCCGCCTGAATGGTCAGGGTTCGGAAGGTTTCACTCTCTTTTATATCGTAGGCCTGTTTGAAAAGCGGAATTTGAAAACCCTCGCAGCCAAGTCCCACCATCAGCACGCCGCCCATATTCGGGTTGGTGGCATAGCCCCAGGTGGTCCGCTTGAGCAGGTCAAACAGGGCACCGCGATAATCAATGACACAGCCATTGGCCTGTTTCAGCGCCACGATGCCATCAATATTGGGATAGTCGGCCAGAATACCACTCTGTTCGATTGCTCTTGCGATAAGGCCGGCAACGGTGGCCGAGCAGTTTACGCTGGTCATAACGCCGATATAGTTGCGCGTGCCCGCCTTGCCATCGGCACGCACATAACCCTGAAACATGGCCTGTTCGGCCGGGGGCAGAACATCGCGGGGCAGCGCGCCCTCCCCGAAAGCATAGTCGTGGCTCAACTCGCCCATGCCGGTATTGTGGATGTGCACCCATTGCCCTTGGGCAATATCCTTGGTTGCAAAGCCGATGGTCTGGCCGAATTTGGTGACGGGGTCGCCTTTGGCTATGGGGGTTGTGGCAAACTTGTGGCCCCGGGGGATGTCCTCGAGCAAGGTTGTGCCCTCTCTGGTCATCTCGCCTGCCGGAATGAATTCGAGCGCCACAGCGATATTGTCCGCCTCGTTGAGGGCCAGTGTTTTGGGGTTCTGGGGCATGGGGCTGTTCCGCCGAGTTTGGCCGTTAACAAAGCCGGGTTGGCACAAAATACGCTCTTGTGCGCCGACCGGCCAAGCAACTACCATAGCAGTGTGTCCGGGTCACTAGGCGATATTGACATTTGCGCGCTCACAGAGCATCTGAGATGCCATTCAGACAGCACCCACTTATGGGGCTTTGAGAGCAATCTTTAAGGGATAATTTTTCATATGAAACTCATGCGTGTTGGCGCAAAAGGCGCTGAAAAACCGGCAATTCTGGACGCTGGCGGTGTCATCCGCGACCTCTCGTCACTGGTCCCCGATATTGCCGGAGAGGCACTTGGCGCTAAGGGTCTTGAAAAAATTTCCCGCGCCAACCTTGGCGCCCTGCCAGAAATTGACCCTGCAACCCGTATCGGCCCCTGCGTTGGCAATGTGGGTAAGTTTATCTGCATCGGCTTGAATTATGCCGACCATGCAGCTGAATCGGGCATGGATGTGCCGCCCGAGCCGGTTTTGTTCATGAAAGCGACCAGCGCCATTTGCGGGCCTAATGATGATGTCATCATTCCGCGCAACTCCATCAAGACCGACTGGGAGGTTGAGCTTGGCGTGGTGATTGGCAAAGAAGCGCGTTATGTCGAGGAAGCCCACGCCATGGAGCATGTGGCGGGATATTGTGTGGTCAACGACCTCTCGGAGCGGGCATTTCAGATTGAGCGGGCAGGCCAGTGGGTCAAGGGCAAGTCTGCCGACACGTTTGGCCCTATCGGCCCCTGGCTGGTGACCAAAGATGAAATCGCCGACCCCCAGAACCTTAAGATGTGGCTTGAGGTCGATGGCAAACGCTATCAGGACGGCTCAACTGCAACCATGGTCTATGGGGTGAAACATCTGGTGCATTATGTCTCTCAGTTCATGTCGTTGCAGCCGGGGGATATCATTTCCACCGGAACCCCTCCGGGGGTGGGCATGGGGGTAAAACCTGAAGCCGTTTATCTCAGGGCCGGACAGAAAATGAAACTGAGCGTTGAGGGCCTTGGCACGCAAAGCCAGACTGCCATCGCCTGCCCGTAAGCAAAGCCTGCGCTGGGGACGTGAAGAATTGGGACCAGACCATGAGCGAAACCGGAATCACCCATGAGAGCCGCGAGAATTCGGGCCGCTACTTTATTTCTCTCGCCCCTGATGCCGAAGCGCAGATGACCTCCCGGCGGGTTGCGCCAAAGATAATTTCCATCGACCATACGCTGGTACCGCCAGAATTTCGCGGGCAGAAAATTGCTGATCGGCTGATGGCGCGCGCCATCAAGGATGCCAAAACCAAAGGCGAGAAGATTATTCCGGCCTGCTCCTATGTGGCGGCCCAGTTCAAACGCCACCCGGAATGGGCCGACCTGCTGGCAGACCCGGTGCCGGGCAGGCAGGCCGACTAGATGGCGTTTTCCAAGCTCTGCTTGATATAGATTTCGCGCAATTTTCTGGCTACCGGGCCGGGCCTGCCGTCCCCGATCGCCTTGCCGTCCACCTCGATGACGGGCATGACAAAAATCGTCGCCGCCGTGGTGAAGGCTTCGGCGGCCTCAGCGATTTCTTCCACCGAAAACGGGCGCTCCTCGACCTTCATCTGCAACGCCTTTGCACAGGCGAGCACAGACTTGCGGGTGATACCGCTAAGGATTTCATGGGAAAGGTCGCGGGTGACAATAACCCCCTCCCTGGTCACGATATAGGCGTTGTTGGCGGTTCCCTCCGTCACCATGCCGTCACGAACCAGCCAGGCGCCTTTCGCCCCCCGTTTGCGCGCCTGCATGCTGGCAAGCGAGGGATAGAGCAACTGCACGGTTTTGATGTCGCAGCGGCCCCAGCGCAAATCTTCAAGCGTAATCACCTTGATGCCCTCTTTGGCTGAGGGGGCGTCAATCAGGGCCTTGTCTTGGGTAAAAGCAACGATGGTTCCGGGAGTATCCTCTGGAGGGAAAGCAAAATCCCTGTCAGCGGCGCCCCGTGTTACCTGAAGATAGACCAGACCTTCTTCAAGCGAATTTTTTTTCACCAGTTCGCGATGCATGGAAAGCAACTCGTCCCGGCTCATCTCCATTTTCATTTCAAGTTCGCCAAGCGAGCGCTGAAGCCGGGCAAAGTGCCCATCAAAATCAACCAGCCGGCCATCAAGCACCGAGGTCACCTCATAAACGCCATCAGCGAACAGAAAACCCCGGTCGAAAATTGAAATGCTGGCCTCATCCTCAGGCAGATAATTCCCGTTTACAAAAACTGTTCGCACCCGCCTTGCTCCTTCCTGATTGTGTCTGGCCCGCATTTCGCACAGGGCCTCCTCCCTGCTGCTC
>DROE01000133.1 GCA_011322005.1 Devosia sp. | reverse complement strand
GGCGCCTGCACCGGGTGCATCACTCGGACGTGGAGATGGACGCGACGACTGCTGTGCGCTTTCACCCGCTGGAAATCATCTTTTCAATTTTCGTAAAGTCGAGCGCTGTTTTGCTGCTTGGTCCGGCAGCGGCCGCTGTTGTGATATTTGAAGCACTGGTCAACGGGTCGGCTCTGTTCAACCATGCCAACTTCAATCTGCCCCGGCCGCTGGATGCTGTTGTGCGGGCTTTGTTCGTCACTCCCGACATGCACCGGGTGCACCATTCGGTCCACCGTCACGAGACCGACAGCAATTACGGGTTTTTTCTTTCCATCTGGGACAGGATTTTTGGAACCTATATTGCCCAGCCAAGGGACGGGCATGATGAGATGGAAATCGGGCTGGCTGAATGGCAGGATGATGGGCCCACCCGTCTGACATGGGCCTTGAGTTTTCCCTTCCGCAATCCGCCCTTTACCCCTTCGGAAAAAAGCAAGGCCGCAATGACCAATCCGCAGGGGAACGATCAATAAAAGCCGACGGGAAACCAGCGCAGGTAAAGCTCGTCCAGCGTGCCATCACGCTTGAGCTGCACCAGAGCCGCATTCACGGCCCGGCGCACCAGGTTCTGTTCGGCGGGGAAGGCAATTGCCAGCCCTTCCCCGAACAGGTCAGGGCGAAAGTAGGTCTCTTTGGCGAAGCTGCAGCAGTCAGGGTTTTCATTGAGCCAGAATGAGGCGCGCATGGCATCGCCGAAATAGGCATAGGCACCCCCTTCCTCCACTGCCTGCAAGGCTTCAAGTTCTGTCTGGAAGCGGGCAAGCTGCACCCCTTCCAGATAGCGGGTGGCAAACACATCGTGCCCTGAGCCGCCCCGCACTGAAATTACCTTGCCCTGCAGTGCCTTGGGGTCAAACTCCTGCTTGTCCTTGTTCTGCAGAACAAAGCGCCCCGGGAACATCAGATAGATCTGCGAAAAGTCAAAGCGCATGCCGGTTTCAGGGGTGATTGCCAAACCAGCGATCAGGGCGTCTCCCTGATTGTCAAGCAGAGCATCGGGCGCCTGCTCCCAGGGCCAGGACTGAATTGTGCATGCCGCTTCCAGTACCTCGCAGATCGCCCGGGCCAGATCAATATGAAAGCCTACCAGTTCCCCGGTCGCAGAACGGTAGTTGAGAGGTGGAAAATCCGGCGTAGTCAGGAACCGGATGGCCGCAACTTTTTCAATCTCGGCTACACCGTCCCTGGCGTTGGGGTCAAAGTGATTGGGGAAAAGCTGCGCCCGAACACTCAGGTCAGAGCAGAGGGCCACAACAGCAGCAAAAACCATTGCTGCCACCCCTGCCCATTTTCTCCGCTTGCCGACTACGTTAATGGAGCGCTGCATGGGAAGGTCCAAACCATTGACAAAAGGATTTCCAGCCGTGAGATTCTGGCAGAATTTCTAAAGATTGGCGAGTAGCATAATTTAACTCTTTTTTGCACCTGTGCCCTCGGGTATGACTGCACAAGCCTTGATACCAGTCTCAACCAGCAAAGATTGCTTGCCTTTATGCGCCCCGCCATTGATCTCGCCAGATTTGTGCTGGGCAGCGCCTGCAAGAGTGACAAACAGGCGCTCGACATATTGGAGCTTGCACTGATATCTGAAACAGAGCCGCTTGGGTATTTTGCCATTCATGCCGGTATAAGCGAAGAGGACATCTATGCGCGGGCCGCTGAATGGTGCGGGTTGGCTTTTTCCCCCGTCGTGCCAAGACCGGTGCCCGCCAACCCGAGCGTGATGCATCCTGAGGCTCTGGCGGAAGTAAGAACGCTCAGGGCGAAAGTTTTCGACCGTGATGTTCTTTTTACCTGTGCGGGATTCTCAGAACTGCTCAATATCCGGACCCGGTTGGTCAAGCAACCCGAGTTGGGCAACTCAATCTGTATCGTGCCGCCCCGGGCCCTGCGCAGCGGACTTGCCGACCGTAGCGCAAAGATGCTGCTGGATCAGGCACGGACCCGCTTGGCCTCACGCTGGCCGTTTGCAAGTGCCCACCTCGATCTGACGATGGGGGTGCGCGCCATCTTTGCGGCGGGGCTTGCCTTTCTGGTGTTGCTGGCAGCTCTGACGCCCTTTGTGCTTCAACCCGTTCTGGTTCCGTTTCTGGCGTTTCTGCTGCTCATTCCCTCCGGTCTGAGATTGGCCGCTTGCTATCAGCTCTCGCGCGGCGAGGAGGAGCCGATTGTGCCGCCGGTGGCATACGAAAATCTGCCCCTTTACACTGTGCTCATCCCCTTGCGGGACGAGGCCAACATGGTACCCCAGTTGGTGAGTGCAATGAGCCGCCTCGACTATCCTCCGGAAAAGCTGGATATCAAGTTTGTCGTTGAATCCACCAGTGAGCCCACACTGGATGCAGTTCTATCCGTTCTGGACGATTCACGATTTGAACTGATAATCGTGCCCGATCAGCGCCCCGGAACCAAACCCAAGGCGCTCAACTATGCCCTGCCACTGGCGCGCGGAGAGTTCGTGGTGGTTTATGACGCTGAGGATATACCCCAAAGTGACCAGTTGCAGCGGGCCGTAAACATATTCCGCGATCAGCCGGGACTGGACTGCCTGCAGGCGGAACTGGTCATTGACAATGCCAATGAGAACTGGCTCTCGGCACTGTTCAGCGGAGAGTATGGAGGCCAGTTCGGCATAATGCTGCCGGCGCTGTCAAAATGGAATATGCCCCTTCCCCTGGGCGGTACGAGCAACCATTTCCGCCTGCAATCTCTGCGCGAAGCGGGGGGGTGGGACGCGTTCAACGTCACCGAAGACGCTGACCTGGGGATCCGCCTGACACGTTTGCGCTATCGCACCGGAACTTTCACTTCGCGCACCTATGAGGAAGCGCCGATTACCTTGCGTGCGTGGCTTGCCCAGCGTACCCGCTGGATGAAAGGCTGGATGCAGACTTTTATCGTGCACAACCGCTATCCGGTGGCCTTCCTCAAGGATATCGGCTGGCGCAATTTTTTGATCTTTCAGGCCTATGTGGGGGGCATGATCATCAGTGCGCCGCTGCATTCGGTTTTTCTGGGCGTTGTCTTGTGGCGTGTTCTCACCCAAGGGGGGAGTGGCTTTATCCCCTACGACATCTGGAGCGCAATTCAACTGGGCATTTTGATTGCCGGTTACGGCTCGACATTCGTCATGTCAACAATGGGGCTGACCCGGCTTGGTCTGGGACACTTGGTTGCCTATCAGTTCCTGCTGCCCCTTTACTGGATCATGAGCTCGGTAGCGGCCATTCTGGCTGTCCATGAACTGCTCACCCGCCCCTATTTCTGGGCGAAAACCGAGCATGGCGTAACACGGCTGGCACGCGGGGCAGACGCGGGAGCCGAAGTCGAAAGCCCAAGCAGGACATCAGCAGTTTGACCGGAAACGGCTGGAGCGGGTGAAGAGAATCGAACTCTCGTCGTCAGCTTGGGAAGCTGCTGCTCTGCCATTGAGCTACACCCGCGCAAGGCGTTTTCCCCATAGCCAGATCAACGCGTTGGCGTCAAGCACCAATGAAGTAAGCTTACCAAGAGCAGGATCAATTTATCAGTCGGTCGTCCACATAAAAGCACACCCGGTCCGGTTGCAGCTCCAGGTGGCATGGCCCACCGATGGGGGGCACGCGCTCGCGCACGCGAACCTTGAGTTCATGCTCTTCGCTCAGTTTGGCGCTCAATATGGCAAACCCGCCCATATCCTGAATGTCAACGACCGATCCGGGGATGGTCTTTTTGCCCGCCTTGGGGGACAGGGAGATAAATTCGGGTCGGATGCCTACCAGAATTTCACTCCCGCCGTTCAATTCGCTGGAAATGGGAAGCCCGACTTCATGGCCCAAAACCTCAACCCTCCCGCCCAACAGTTTTCCGGGCAGAAAATTCATTGACGGGGTGCCGATGAAATAGCCCACATGGGGGTGCACCGGATTTTCAAACAATTCCTGGGGCGTTCCCATTTGCACCACCCGGCCGCTGTCCATCACCACCACCTGCTCGGCCAGGGTCATGGCTTCGTTCTGGTCGTGGGTCACATAAACCAGCGTATGCCCGTGGCGGGCGCTGATATCGCGCAGCTTGC
>DROE01000132.1 GCA_011322005.1 Devosia sp. | reverse complement strand
ATATGGTAAAGCAATATTACTAACACCGGGCCTGTCCTTGTCCCAGAACAAAGAAAATGTGGCCGGGCACAATCGTTGGAGCTTTTCATATGTACGTTGTCGTTGGACTGGTGGGTACCCGGCTGACCCGGGTGACATGGATGCTTGAGGAGTTGGGCCAGCCCTATGACATTTTGAATGTGCGGCCCCGTTCGGAGGTGATGAACAGCTATAACCCGAGCGGCAAGGTGCCTGCCCTGATTGACAAACATGGCAAAAGGGACCTGGTGGTCGTCGATTCAGCGGCGATATGCACTTATCTGGCGGACCGGCACCCGGAAAAGAATATGAGCGCCGAACCGGGGAGCGCCGAGCGGGCGCAAATAGATTCTTTCCTGCATTTTGCCCAGAGCGAGCTTGAAGCGCCGCTTTGGTGCAAGGCCAAACATCGCTTTATTCTGCCCAAAGAGCTGCGGATATGGGAAATCGGGGCGGCCTGCGCCTATGAGTTCGATCTGGCCGTTGCCAGTCTGGAAAAGCGGCTGGAGAACCGGGAATTTGCCGTGGGTGAACGCATGACGGCCGCGGATGTGCTGCTGGGCCATACAGGCATGTGGGCAAAAAAGGCCAGGTTCGAGGTCAAGTCGGCCCCGGTGCGGGATTATTTTTCCCGTATGCTGGCGCGTCCGGCTTTGGCGCGGGCATCGGCCCGGGAGGATGAATTTTCGGACCGGGGCGGAATATAGTTAGGGCTTCTTGCGGGTGGTTCCTTAAATGCTCAGGCCCGGGTGTTGAGCGTGAGCGGGCAGACAGAATCCAGCATTTTTTCAAGCTCTGAACGCAATTGCTTCATATGGGTAATACGCTGGTCAATGAGCTTAAGCTTGTCGCGCAAAATGTTGGCCAGTCGTTCGGCAGAAATTTCAGAGCCGCTGGCGGCGGGAAGTTCGGCGCCGATTTCGGCCAGTGTAAAACCCAGCTTTTGCGCCATTAGCACAAAGCGCAGGGTGAGCACGCTCTCCTCGCCGAAGTGACGATAGCCATTGGGCCGCCTTGTGGCCCGGATGAGGCCGCGCTTTTCATAAAAGCGTATGGCATCGCGACTTATTCCCAATGTGCTGGAAAGCTCACCAATCTGCATTCAAGTTTCCTCTTGACCCTGAAGTATAGTCAAAGGTTTATAAGCTCAGGCTCCAACAATCAACGGAGCCAGCAAAATGCTTTCTGAAAATTCCTATTTGCGAGTCATGCGGGCCAGCGCCTGGTATGATCTTGTGGTCACTTTTGCCTTTGCCACGCCCTGGACGGTAATGCTTTTGTTCCAGGTGCTGTTTCAGGTGGACGCGGCGCTGGACCTGCCCGGCATTGTCCCACGGATTGACGTGATGCATGTGCTTTTCGCCAATCTGATGGGCAGTGTCGTTATAGTGTGGTCGGTATTACGCCTGCACCTGAATCTGGCTGTGCTCGGGCGGTATGATGCGGCGGCGCGGTTCCTGTTTGCGGTTTGGCAGTCCTATGCATTGCTGAACGGAGCCAGCTGGGTTCTTGTGCCAATTCTGGTGGTGGAGATCGTGTTTGGCGTGGTTCAGGCACTTCCCCACGGGGCCAAGAAACGACGTCTGTAGAACGGGTTCTTGCGAAACTGAATCAGTTTGGCATGTCGCCGGTGGGAAATTGATAAAAGTCAATACAAGCGTCCTTGTTATGTAATAGGGTGAAGCGTATATCAGTCCGGCGTAGCTTTGGGCCGGGCTGGCGGTCGGGCAAAGATTGGAGCAAGATGTTGAGAGACAAGAATCAAAAACAACAGTGGAGGCCACGCGCTGCCGGAGTTGCAGTTCTGGCGTTGGCGGGAGCATTGTTTGCCGGTCCAGTCCTTGCGGCCCAGTTTTCCGTCTATAAATCGCCCTGGTGCGGGTGCTGCGGTGGCTGGATTGAAGAAATGGAAAAGGCGGGCCACACGGCGAGCGTTACCGATCTGGAGGACCTTGAGTCCATAAAGCAGATGGCCGGGGTGCCCGAACCGCTGCAATCCTGCCACACCGCTGTCGTTGAGGGGTATGTCATTGAAGGACATGTGCCCGCTTCAGATATCGAGCGCCTGCTGGCGGAACGTCCGGAGGCCAGGGGGCTTGCTGTTCCTGGTATGCCCATGGGCTCCCCCGGCATGGGTGGTGACCCGGAGCCCTTTGATGTGGTGTTGTTCAAAGCCGACGGCACGATGAGCATCTACGCGCAATATTGATCTCTTCGGGGTCCGGACCCCGGCCTGTCGAAACCGTTTTCTTTATTTCTCGCCGGGTGGCCTCCGGGCAGAGGTTGAATCCGGCGAAAGCAGCCACCATTTAGCAGTAGTAAGAAGCGGGAGGAAGGGTTCCCTGCTTCCATCAGGGTGTTGACCCGGTTTCTAGCCGCTCCTGCTTTCAACATGGTTGAGAAATGGAGGCGAGTATCATGAAAACGTCAGTGTGGCTCTGGGGTATCGTTGAAACCGTCATCTGGTACGGCTTCATCTATTACCTGCTTTATGTTCTGAAAAATCCGGTGGACTTGTGGTTCAGTTCCGCTGTGCTTCTGGCGCTGGTTTATGCAGGCACTGCTGCCTGCCCCTGGGTGCACAACTCGGACGCATGGCGGCGCATGATCGGCAAGACTGCCTGAGCGGAGCAACAAGTGCAGCCGCCCCTGCGCTGTGGGGGCGTTGCATGTCTTGACATCGGGGGTGTTTCGGCGTATCAACTTTGAAAAACAAAGTACTTTGGAGCCTGCCATGTCAGATGAAGAGTTGAAGAATGAGATTGAGTGGATGAAACAACTGGCCGAGCAGGGCCGCACCAGCCCTGTTCTTGGTGGCTCAATCGGTGTGTGGTGGGGCTCTTTGTCCTTCATCATGATGCTGGTGCATTGGGGTGCTCTTACGCAGCGCCTGCCCATCGCCATTGAGAGCATCGGCTGGTGGTGGCTGTCCTATGCGGTTATCGGTTCGATTGGCACCGTGTTGCTGTCACAGAGACTGCGTAAAAAATCCGGGGCCAATTCGTTGAACAACCGGGTCTCGGGAGCTGCCTGGATGCTGGCGGGTATCGGCATATTCACCTTTGCCATCGGCGTTGTGATCGGTGTTTTCACCTTTGGCGCGCCCTACTGGCTTTTTAACGCAATTCTTCCGGTGGCGTTTATCTGCTATGGCATTGCGCACGGGGTTGCGGGGGCTTTGACCAGTTCCCGGGTCAGCGGGTCAACGGCTGCGGTCAGTTTTGCGATGGCGCTGGTTCTCTTTCCGTTTCTGCTCGGCTCAACCATCTATCTTATCGCGGCTTTTGCTGTGCTGCTGATTGTTGTTTTGCCGATATCTGCGCAAAAAAGCGGTTGGGCATGAGAGAGTTCGGAACCAGTGACCTTGATCCGGTCATTCACGGGAAATTGCGGCTCGGCGTGATGGCCTACCTGGCCAGCGCCGGGTCGGCAAGTTTTACGACCCTTCGCGAAAAAACCGGGGCAACGGACGGGAACCTGTCAACGCATTTGCGAAAGCTGGAAGATGCGGGCTATGTGAAAATCGACAAGCGATTTGAAAAGCGAAAACCGCTGAGCGTGATCAGCCTGAGTTCCAAGGGGCGCACCGCCTGGATTGACTATCTGGGCAAAATGCAGGTGCTGCTGGGAAGCGACTGAGCTTGCCGGAACCTCCCGGCGTTGTTTTTGGCACTCCGTCCATTCGTCTGTCTGCCGCGTCAACTGTCGGAATTAAAATGCCAAACTGCGCGGAAACAAGAAAAAGGAAAACTCCGGCTTGATTCCCTGTTCGCCGTACCGTAACGTACGGTACGGCAGAGGGGATTGCTGCCGTGCAATGATGCACTTCGGTTGGGGTTCGAACGAAGCGTGGGGTGGTGAGAGTTATCCTGGAGGAAATTATCTTGACTTTGAATGTTACCAGTTCGGAGTTTTTACCAACCCCCAGGCAGGGGGAGGTGCTGGACGCCGCCCTGCAATTGCTGGTTCGAGCCGGTGACAGACTGACCATGAGTGCCGTTGCACAACAGGCGAGCTGTTCCAAGGAAACGCTCTATAACTGGTTCGGCGACCGGGAGGGGTTGCTCACAGCCATTGTCAAGTGGCAGGCTTCAAAGGTTGGCATGCCCGTCGTTGATGCGGGCAGGTTGAATGCAAAAACCCTGAGACAAAGTATCGAGAGCTTCGGGCGCAATCTGCTCGGGGTTCTGAGCGGGGACATTTCGGTGGCCCTGAACCGGGTGGCAATTTCCCATGCCGGTTCGGAAAGTGCCAACCTTGGTGACATCGTGCTTGAAAACGGACGCTTTGCCATGGGGCGGCGCTTGAAACCAATCCTTGAAGAGGGACGAAATTCCGGACTGCTGGCTTTTGAGGATACCGAGGAAGCCTTTCGCACTTTTTTTGGCCTGTTGATGCGCGACACGCAAATCCGCCTGTTGCTGGGGGAGAAGTTTCCTCTTGGCGCGCGGGGAATAGAGCGTGAAGCGGCGCGGGCGACAGAGCAGTTTATTTCACTTTACGGAACCTAAAAATCGGGGCGGAGAGCCGCTCCTGCCAAACGCAAAAACAGGAGAATGAAATGCGCGTTTATTATGACCGGGATGCAGACCTCAATCTGCTCAAATCCAAGAATATTGCCATAATCGGCTATGGCTCGCAGGGGCGGGCCCATGCGCTCAACCTGCGCGACAGTGGCATTTCCGATGTGCGCGTCGGGTTGCGCCCCGGTTCGGCGACGGCAAAGAAAGTGGAAGCGGATGGCCTCAAGGTCATGGCCGTTTCCGAAATTGCCGCCTGGGCCGACCTGATGATGATGGCGACCCCGGATGAGTTGCAGGCCGATATTTATGCCAACGAAATCGCACCCAACATCCGTGATGGTTCAGCCATTGCCTTTGCCCACGGGCTGAATGTGCATTACGGCCTGATTGAGCCCAAAGACACGATTGACGTGCTCATGGTTGCGCCCAAAGGGCCGGGTCACACGGTGCGCGGGGAATATGAGGGCGGGGGCGGTGTGCCCTGTCTCATCGCGGTGCATCAGGATGCTTCGGGCAATGCCCATGACCTGGGGCTGGCCTATGCTTCGGGTGTCGGGGGGGGGCGCTCCGGCATTATCGAAACCACCTTCAAGGAAGAGTGCGAAACCGACCTGTTCGGCGAGCAGGTGGTGTTGTGCGGCGGGTTGGTCGAATTGATCCGGGCAGGGTTTGAAACGCTGGTCGAGGGTGGTTATGCGCCCGAAATGGCCTATTTCGAGTGTTTGCATGAAGTTAAGCTCATCGTTGACCTGATTTATCAGGGTGGCATTGCCAACATGAACTATTCCATCTCCAACACCGCCGAATGGGGCGAATATGTTTCAGGTCCGCGCATCATCACTTCGGAAACCAAGGCTGAAATGAAGCGGGTGCTCGAGGACATTCAATCGGGCAAATTCACTTCCGAGTGGATGCAGGAATATAAAGCCGGCGCTTCGCGCTTCAAGGCTATTCGGCGCAACAATGACAGCCACCAGATCGAAGAGGTAGGAGAAAAACTGCGTGCCATGATGCCCTGGATTGCAGAGGGCGCTTTGGTGGACAAGGAGAAGAACTAAAAGATCTGCTTCAGCAATCACGCCAATGGCCGGAGAAATGTCTCCGGCCGCTGCGTTATGCTCCCCGGTCAGATTTTTTGCGGGGGGGCGTGAGCTTGACTTGAAAGGCGACTCCCTGAACTCTTCGTTTCCAGTTCAAGAGCGATGAAGAAGCCTGTCCTGCAATGCTGATTGACTATATTTTAATGGACGTTTTCACGGATGTGCCGCTGGCGGGTAATCCTCTGGCAGTCATTCCAAAAGCGGATCATCTGAGCGACAACTACATGCAGAAAATCGCCAGAGAGTTTAATCTCAGCGAGACGGTGTTTCTGCTTTCTCCAGCTTCTCCCGCCCATGCCGCATCCATAAGGATATTCACCCCTTTTGCGGAGCTTGTGTTTGCCGGTCATCCCACCATCGGAGCGGCGGTACATCTGGGATTGCGGATTCGCACGACCGCTATCCGTCTGGAGGGAAAGATTGGCCTGCTCACCTGTGTGATTGAGCGGATTGGCAAAAAGCTCGGTTACTCCCGGTTCAAGCTCGCCCGGTTGCCTGAGGAAACCGGCCCCGCGCCGGACCGGGCTGACATTGCCGAAACCCTGGGGCTGGATGTGGCGGAAATCGGATATGAGGACTTTCAGCCCGGACGGTTTTCCGCCGGACTTGAATTTACCATCGTACCGGTCAGAGACGAGGCGGCATTGGCCAGAATAAGGCTTGAGCGGCGCGGATGGGGCGATGTTTACGGAGAGGTGCACGGGGCGGTTTATGCTTTTCTGCCAAAGACCGAGCCGGGAAAAGTTGACTTTGAGGCGCGCATGTTTGAGCCGGGTCTCGGGTCAGGGGAAGACCCCGGCACCGGCTCGGCGGTTGCAGCCCTTATCGGCTACTTGGCCAAAAATGGAACCGCTTTTGAAGGGCAACGCAGTTTCATGGTGCGTCAGGGCATGGAGATGGGGCGCCCCAGCCTGATAGAAATGCAAATGGGGTATACTGATGACAGGCTTACGCACGCTGCCATCGGGGGCAAGGCGGTCGTCGTGGGCAGGGGACAGCTTGATCTGGAACGGGCATTGCCCGGGAGCGGTCTTCGGGCCAGATAGGGATTTGCCTTTGGGAGGGCTGGCGGCGTTTTTGCTATTTCAAAAATAGGTCGGGTGGACCTGACTCTGGTGGAAGGCGTCTGGCCGTTTGCCGAGGATAACCGTGAGCGCATTGGCACGCACTGGGCACAGGCTGTCAAAACCAATCCGGCGCTTTGGGATGGCAAGCTGGTGCTGGCCGAACAGCCAGTTCTGGAGGAAACGGGCCTGCGGGCAAACTGTATCGAAGTCTCCTATGCCAGCTATCTTGCCTGGCGCGACTGGGGTTACCCGGAAAAAACATTCTTCAATGTGTTCGGCTCAGCCATCATCCGTTCTGCTGAGGGTTATCTCATCTTTGGGAAGATGGCGGATCATACCGCCGGGGCTGGTCTCATCTATCCCCCTGCCGGGTCCCTGGAACGCAGCGATGCGGGGGAAGGGGGGCGGCTCGATGTGTTTTCCTCGGCGGTCCGCGAACTGGCAGAAGAAACCGGGCTGGAGGTGGATGCAGCCGTGCCGGGCAGTTCCGGCCTCGCCGACTTTGCCAGCCGGGCAGGGCAGTTGATTTCGGTATGCCGGGTATTTCAGTTTGAGCGGTCGGCAGCAGCGCTGGTTGAAGAAATCAGCGCGTTCATGGCTGCTCAGGAACGCTGCGAGCTTTCGGATGTGGTGGTGCTGAGAACCATGGCCGATGTCGACCAAGGTAAAACCGAGCCCTATGCCATTGGCATCGCCAGGCACCTGCTGGGCTGAGTTGCGTGGTTTGGTTGTGAGGAAAAACGAAGGCGGGCGGGTTGCGCAGTTTCAATTATTTGTTAAGGATAGTAACTCACAACTGAAGCGACACGATTGTGACAAGCGGAAAACCGATGAACCTTGCGTCCGCACACATTGCTGAGTTGAACAGGCCCGCCGATGAAAAATTGCGGGGCGCTGGGCTGTCTGCTGCCAACGGCCTCCTCCTTCTTATCAACCCCTGAGTTCCGACGGTCCGGGAAACGGGCGGGTGTTCAGGGGTGAAAAAATCAACCGAACATAGCAATATTTCGGCCAGCGAAGTTTTATCCAAAACTCAACGCTCGCCCATTCAGGACCAGATAGTCATGACCGAAAACAATGTTTCAACATCCAATGAGGGTGCCAACACCGATCAGGTGTTTATTTTTGACACGACGCTGAGAGACGGGGAGCAATCTCCCGGGGCAACGATGACGCTGGAGGAAAAACTCCAGATTGCCGAACTGCTCGACGATATGGGGGTGGACATAATCGAGGCTGGGTTTCCCATCGCCTCGAACGGGGATTTCGAAGCGGTATCAGAGATTGCCCGGCGCTCAAAAAATGCGGTGATCGCTGGTTTGTCCCGCGCCATCATCGCCGATATTGACCGGGCAGGGGCGGCGGTAAAACACGCCCCGCGCGGTCGTATTCACACCTTTGTTTCCACTTCGCCCATCCATCTGGCCCACCAGATGAAAAAAAGCGAAGAGGAAGTACTCGAAATCGTTTCCACAACTGTCACTCATGCCCGCAACCTGATTGATGATGTGGAATGGTCGGCGATGGACGCCACCCGCACGCCGGTGGAGTATCTGGCGCGCTGTGTGGATGCCGCCATCAGGGCCGGGGCGACAACCATCAACATTCCCGACACTGTGGGTTATGCCACCCCGGAGGATCATTTTCAGCTTTTCCGCGATCTGATTGAAATGGTGCCCGACAGCGACAAGGTAATTTTCTCGGCTCACTGCCACAATGATCTGGGGCTGGCGGTGGCCAATTCGCTGGCGGCGGTGCGCGCCGGAGCCCGGCAGGTGGAATGCACCATCAACGGGTTGGGGGAGCGGGCCGGCAACGCGGCGCTTGAAGAACTGGTGATGGCTATTCGCACCCGCGCCGACGCCATGCCATATCACACCGGCATCGAGACCACCCATCTGGCCCGGGCCTCAAAAATTGTTGCCACGGCGGCCAATTTTACGGTGCAGTTCAACAAGGCGATTGTGGGCAAAAATGCCTTTGCCCACGAAAGCGGCATCCATCAGGACGGCATGCTCAAGAATGCAGAGACCTATGAGATAATGACGCCTGAAAGTGTGGGCATCAAAGCAACCTCTTTGGTGATGGGAAAACATTCGGGTCGTCATGCCTTCAGGGAGAAGCTCAAGGAGCTGGGTTATGATCTGGGGGACAATCAGTTTCAGGAGGCTTTTCAGCGCTTCAAGGACCTGGCCGACCGCAAAAAACATGTCTATGACGAGGACCTGATTGCGTTGGTGGACGATGAAATCGGCACCGCCGCTGACCGGATCAAGCTGGTGGGTATGGAAGTTTTGTCCAAAACCGGGGGCGTGCATCGCTGTGATCTGGTGCTTGACGTGGAGGGCGAAAAAATCGCGGTAAGTGTTGAGGGGACCGGTTCGGTGGATGCCATATTCAACGCCATCAAAAGGGCAGTGAATGCCGACCCGCGCCTCGTTGTTTATGGCGTTGATTCCATCACCGGGGGCACCGACGCGCAGGCCAACGCCCATGTTCGGCTCGAAATGAACAACCGCATTGTTTCGGGGCGGGCGACGGAACCCGATACGCTGGTGGCTTCGGCCCGGGCCTATCTGAACGCTTACAATCGCCTGACCATCGAGCGCGGTTCGGCGGCGCAAGGGGCGCTGGCGGGGTAGGGGTTGTTGCTTTTGACAAAGTGGGAAGGGGTGCCCAAGGGTGCCCTTTTTTCTTGTGCTATTTTTTCTCCTGAGCAGACGAAATCAAATTCACGTCCAGGGTATTGTAGGGGATTTCAATGCCTGCCTTGTCCAGCGCCAGCTTCGCCTCTTCGGTCAAATCCCGGATCGTGTCCCAATAATCGTTGGTGGGCACCCAGCAGCGCGCAACCAGATTGACTGCGCTGTCGCCCAGCGCATCGACAAAAACCGCCGGGGTGGGGTCGGCCAGCACCCGTCCATCGCGGGTGGCGATCCTGAGCAGAACTTTTCGCGCTTCAGCTATGGAGGCTCCATAGGCAATGCCCACATTGACATCCACACGGCGGGTCTTAAGGCGATCAAAATTTGTAATGGAGGTGTTCCAGAGTTCGGAATTGGGCACGAACAGATAAACTCCGTCCGGGGTGTGCAGTTTGGTGGCGAACAGGCCGATTTCGTCAATGGTTCCGGCAATCGAGTTGCTTTCGATATATTCGCCGTTGCTGAAGGGTCTGAGCCAGATGAGCATTACCCCGGCGGCGATGTTGGACAGGGTGCCCTGCAAGGCCAGCGCAATGGCCAGCCCCGCCGCACCCAGCACTGCCAGAATCGAGGTGGTGGCAACCCCGAACTGGGAGAGAACAATCACCGCTGTGACAATCAGAATGGAATAGCGCACCAACTGGGAAAGTACCGGGCCAATATTGTTGTCGATGGTTCTTGAGCGTTCAACCAGACGCCTGACCTGCTTTGAGGCGATGCGGGCAAAATACCAGCCCACAATCAGTGCAATCAGTCCTGTGGCCGTGGAGTAGGCATTGTTGGCGGCCCATTGGGAAAAACTCTCCCAGAATATGGTGGCGTCCATGGTGGTGTTCCTCGCTCAGCAGTTTCGAACGGTACAGAATCGGTGAGTAGGAGCCTTTTAACGCACAAAGGGAGGGAGGCACAAAACCATCCGTTTCTTCCTTGTCTGTCGTGTGGACAGGGCGCAAGCGCTTTGTTAGAGAGGGTTTGCATTGGTCAGGGCGCATAGCTCAGTTGGTAGAGCAGCTGACTCTTAATCAGCGGGTCACAGGTTCGATCCCTGTTGCGCCTACCAGTGGTTCTCTTGAGACTGTTGCAGGCGGCCCCAGGGTGCTGAGCGTTTTTGCTTTTCTGTAGTGTGGAAACTGCGGCAGGCGGGCACCCATCTTCTCACCGCAGATATTTCCATGTCGCCGGGTAACGTGCTGGCGGTGGCCGGGGCGGCGCGCAAGCATCCCGCAATACTTGCCTTTGGTCTGCTGCTTTCCGTTACCCTGATGGGAGTTGCTGCAAACTTTATTGCGCGTCTGCTCAACAAGCACCGCTGGATCGCCTATGTGGGTCTGGCGATTATCCTGTTTGTGGCCTTGAGAATGATTTTTCACGGCGGGAAGGAAAACTGGTATGCGGGCGCCAGGGAACTGGTGAACGGGCCTGAGTATCCCAGGTCATGTTTTAATTACCATAAGTATGAAATAACGGCGCCATTGAGTCCTGCGTAAACCTGTTGGCGGTTCTATATTGCTAGGTTTGGGGGAACATTCAGCCCCGGGGGGAGCCACCAATGGCACTTGACGCCGAACCGCTTGATTTTTCTCAAAGTGACAGTGAGAGGGAGGAAACAGTAAGAGGCGCCCCTGCGCATGCCTTGACACGCAAAATTGTCTCAGGGGAATTCTGGGATCACACGATTTCGGGCTTTGACGGGGTGGCGCAGGAGCAACTGCATGTGTTTGCCAAAAGCCGCTGGCCCTCGGTCATCTGCGAGCCGAACCTGTTCATGGACAATGGAGAGGTTGTTGGCGGTGCGCTGGTGATGGTGCAGCCGCTGCCGCTGGGTCTGGGTGCCATTGCGGTGGTAAAGTGGGGCCCGATGCTGAAGGACAATCAACGCGCCGATGCCAAAGAAATTTATGTGCGTATGATTGAAATGCTGATTGAAGAATATTCCGACAATCGGGCGATGATGCTTTCGGTGCTGCCAAAAGCCACGCCATCGCCGCACAACATGGCGCTGGAACATCTCAAATTGCGTGGTTTTGCCGCCGGCTCGAAGCTGTTGTTCCCAAACCGCTATATTGTCAATCTGCGTTTGTCGGACGAGGATCAGCGCAAGAGCTTTGCCCAGAAATGGCGCTATCACCTGAACAAGTCCCAAAAGCAAAACCTGGAGTTCGAGCATGTTCAGAGTGCTGAAATTTCAAAGTTTTTCGCGCTTTACGAAGCGATGAGTGACCGCAAGAAATTTGCCGACCATTCGGCCTTTGATACCATCAACGACCTAATGGCAGTATCACAGGATGCGCTTCGCCCGGAGATGTTTTTTGTGCGCCACGAGGGCGAAATAGTGGCCGGTGCCATCATCTTCAAAGCCGGGGATACGGCGGTTTATCTTTATGGGGCAACCAATGACCGGGCTCTGCCGCTAAGGGCGGGCTACTTTCTGCACTGGCATATCATTCGCTGGTTGCGCGATAACACCGATGCGAAATGGTACGATCTGGGGGGGACCGACGGGTTTCAGGGCCTGCACCAGTTCAAAAAAGGCATGGTGGGCAGTGCCGGTGCCATCGAGCCGGTGCCCCCGGTGATGAACTATGCTTCCCATATGAAGGCGCGGGTGTTTGCTAGCCTTGCCTATTGGGCGCGGGACCGGATGCAGGATGTGCGGCGCTGGTTGGAAAAGATGCGCTCTGATCTGGCTACTCCGGATCAGGGTGGCTGATGTGAGACTGCAGGCGCGTCTGGCGTCGCAATCCACCATAATATTTGGCGCGCGCCTTATGGGGGCGGGAATGATCGTGGCGGCGCAGGCCGCCATTGCCCGTATGTGGGGCAGCGCTGTTCTGGGCGAATATCTGCTAATTGTCGCCATCGTCAATCTCATTGCGATGGTCATGCCGTTGGGATTCAATACGGTTGGAACCTATTTCGCCGCCGAGTACCGCGCACGCGGACAAGGGCAAATATTGTGGCAGTTCCTGATGCGCTCCTACGCTCATGTGCTGTTCTCCGGCTCTGCCCTGGGGTTGGGAGTGCTGGTTCTTACCATTGCCGCGGGAGCCTACCTGCCAACGGTTGCCCAATATTGGGTGCCCATCTGCCTGATGGCGGTGTCGGTGGCCATGGTTTTTGTCAGCGGTGCGGTTCTGGTCGGGTTGAAGCGCCCCTATGCCGGTTTCTTTGCCGACGGGCTGGTACGCCCATTGCTGGTTGTTGCGGCCTTTGTGCTGGCAACGATGCTGGCTGAAGGGCCGCAACGCCTGGGGGCGATGCTGTGGCTGTTTGCCGTTTCCTATGCGCTGACGGCACTAATATTTCTGGGCCTGGCCAACCGGGCGGTCAAGGCGCTGGAAACCAACAAAGACGATGGGGACGATCAGGCTGCCCGCTGGTGGCGATTCGCCGCTCCCTGGGTGCTCATTGCACTGGCAGGGGGTTTTTTCTTCGACATTGACCTCATTCTGCTTTCCGGGCTGATGGACAAGGAAACCCTGGCGATATTCGGAGTTTGCGCAAGAATATTCGCACTGATGACTTTTGGTGTGAGCGCCGTTTATGCGGTGGCACTGCCGGACATGTTCGAGTCTGCCGCAAATTCTGAAAATCGCGAGTTTCTGCACAGGGTGGGCGATGCCAACCTCATTGCAACAGGGCTTGGCCTGGTCTTTTTCCTGGGTGCACTGGGAGGGGGGCCGTTTGTTCTGGTGTTGTTCGGGCCGGAATTTGCGGCCGGGGCGCTACCGCTGGCGCTTCTTTCGCTGGTGCTGGTGGTGCGCTCGGTTTTCGGACCCGGAGAGCTTGTTCTGTCCATCCGTGACCATCCCTGGGCCAGCCTGCCCGCGATAGTGTCGGGTCTTGGCATCCTGGTTGGAGCCAACCTGGTTCTTGTCCCCCTGTGGGGTCTTACGGGGGCTGCGCTGGCGGCGTTGATGTCTTTTGGCGTCTGGTCGGCAATCCTGTGGATGACTGTGTGGCGGCTGGCAGGTGTTGATGTTTCCATCTTTGCGCGCCTCGTCAGCCTTGCGACTGAACTAAAGTCCAAACGCCGCTCTAAGCCGCCCCCTGATTCGGCCTAGACGGCCCACATTCATTCCCAAATCATAATCTTTTGTGACCTTGTTCAGGGGCAGTTCGTAGAGCATGTAGTCCTGGCCGAATATGTGTTTCTCCAGCGTGCAGGTGTGAACAAACTTGAAGCGCCTGACGATTGCAACGGCATCGTTTCCGGGCCGGATATAGGTGGAAATCTTGTGAAAGCGTCCATTTTGCCAGTGACTGATCATGTCGCGAAAACAGGCCATGGCCAGTGAGGCGCGGCGTTTTTCGGGGAATATGTAAGACCAGTAGAGCCACAGGGTGCCGAGCTCGGGCCCGGTAATCATGAAGCCTGCTGTCTCCTTTTCCGCAAGGCAGATAATTACATGATAGGGGTCCATGGCGATCAGATTGGCCAGATAGGCTTTGCTCAATCTTGCTTTTTCATATTGCTTAAACAGGTCCGAATAGTGGGGAGATGTTTCTATCACCTCCATCAGCCGGGTGTGGACAAGATCAATGTCGGCGCTGGTTGCGGCGCGAATGGCGGGTGCGCGCGCCGGTTTTTTTGTCCTGCTGTCTGTCGGCTCCTTCACAGACTGGCCTGAATCTTTACGCACTGTTGTTTCCTGCTGGTCTATTGCTTCAAATGGCATTGAACGGCAAATTGCCGATTTTTGCGTTAACGCCAGCGGATTTCAGGTATTCCGTGCGGAAGGAGTTCCTTCCAAAAACAGGAAACCCCTAGAAGAAAGTTGTGACATGGGCCTGCCAAAGTTTTCGCTGAGAAGCCTTGCGCTGCTCGCCGGGTTGTTCGCCCCTGCTCCTTCAATGGCAGCTACTCTGGAAGAAATGGCCGGCCAGATGATCCTGATCGGCTTTCAGGGCAATTCCGTCGACGCCCCCGGGGTCACAGCGGTGCGCGCCGACATTGCGGCAGGACGCATTGGCGGGGTGATGTACTTACGTAACAATGTGCGCAGTCTGGATGTTGTCGAGCAGATGAATTCCGCTTTCCTTGGGGCAACGCAAGGATTGGTGCCGCTGATTGCGCTGGATCAGGAAGGAGGCAGCATCGAGCGGCTGACCGAGGCTGTGGGTTTCAGAGAAATTCCCTCCGCTGAGCGCGTTGCGGCGAGCCAAAGCCCTGAGCAGGCGCGCCAGACCTATTTGTCCATGGCTCTGGAACTAGCGGCCCTGAAATTCAACCTCAACCTTGGCCCGGTCGTTGACCTCAATCTCAACCCGGACAATCCCATCATTGCCCGGTATGGGCGTTCTTTTGGTGCCGATGCGGGACAGGTCAGCCAATATGCCACCAGCTTTATTTCCGCACACCGTGCGGCGGGCGTTCTGACGGCCCTGAAACATTTTCCCGGCCATGGTTCCTCGCGTGCCGACAGCCACAAGGGTTTTGTCGACATAACCCGCTATTGGCAGCCCGAAGAGCTTACCCCCT
>DROE01000131.1 GCA_011322005.1 Devosia sp. | reverse complement strand
GCTCTTCCGATCTCGGACCACCTGGCGCGCCGCTACGGCGAGATGGGCGCACGAATTGCCCGGCTGTCCCGCGGCATCGACAACAGGACACTCAGCGTTGGCACGGGAGCCAAGTCCGTCAGCACGGAGACGACCTTCAGCCGCGACATTTCCCGGCCCGATCTTCTGGCCACCCATTTGCTGGCGCTGAGCGAACGGGTTTCCGAGCGACTGAAAAGGAAAGGACTGGTGGGTGATACAATCACTCTGAAACTCAAAACTTCTAAGTTCCGTTCCCGGACGAGGGCACGTCATCTTTCCCTTCCCACCCAGTTGGCCCACCTGATTTACGAATCGGGCAAACAGCTTTTGGACCGGGAAGCGGATGGAACGCCTTTTCGCCTGATCGGCATCGGGGTGAGCGGGCTCGACGCGGCAGGCGTGGGGGATCCCGTGGATCTGTTGGAGCCGCGGATAGCCCGCAAAGCGGCAGCCGAACGCGCAATGGACAAGGTACGCACAAGATTTGGCAGGAACGCAGTTGTCAGAGGTCAGATTTACCGGCAAATAAGATACAGGCAGACGCCCTCCCCGCTTCGAACAACTGCTCCCGACAATCAACCCGCCCCGCCAAAGTCGAACAAGGACAACATATGAAGAGCCCGAACGAAAACCTGGCGGCACTTGGCCTGGCACTGCCAACTCCGGCAGCACCGCTTGCTGCCTATGTGCCTGTGGTCAGAACTGGCAACCTGCTGTTTGTTTCGGGCCAGCTATCAGCGGATTCTGGTGGGATAATAAAAGGAACCCTTGGCTCGGACTTGGACATGCAACAGGCGCAGAGCGCCGCCCGCGCTGCGGCGCTTGGGGTATTGGCACAAATCGTCCATGGCGCAGGCGTGCCCCTTGCCCGGATAAGTAAAGTACTGAAGCTCTCGATTTTTGTCGCTTCAACGCCTGACTTTTTTGAGCATCATCTGGTTGCAAACGGTGCTTCCGAACTGATAGCAAAAGTGCTCGGTGACAAGGGGAAGCATGCCCGTGCCGCCTTTGGTGTTGCCGCCCTGCCCATGGGGGCTGCGGTAGAGGTCGAGGCGGTAGTTGAAGTTTCAAGTGAGTAGCAGGTATCTGGGCAGGTGACTGAATTGGAAGAAGTGTTTGCAAATCCCATTGCGCACCGGGGACTGCACGACCGCTCAAAAGGTGTGATCGAAAACTCGCGTTCCGCTTTCGCCCGCGCTGCCAAGGCTGGTTATGCCATCGAGTGCGACCTGCAACTGAGTGGCGACGGCGAGGCAATGGTTTTCCACGATTACGAACTGGACCGTCTGACCAAGCAGACGGGACCATTTTCCCGCCTGAGCGCAGGCCAGTTGACCCGCATCCGCCTCACCGCGAGCAGAAAGGGCGACACCCCCATGCGTTTTGCCGAATTGCTTGAACTGATTGGTGGCAAAGTTCCGTTGGTAGTCGAACTCAAACACCAGAAGGACGGGCGCAACTCCGAACTGGCACGGACGGTGGTTGCCACCACCAAAAACTATACCGGCCCGTTTGTGTTCAAGTCGTTCAATCCCAGGCTGCTCGAACTGACGCGGTCAGCCGGTCATGCCGGAGCGCTGGGAATCATCGTGGATCTGGTTTTGGCCAGCAAGGAACATTATGCGTCATTAAGCCCGGTACAGCGTTTCGGCCTGCGCCATCTTCTACACTACCCAAAGTCCAAGTTTGATTTCATATCGGCGAATCACAAAGCGCTGAAGCAACCCGCAGTCCGCCTGCTTCGGCGTCTTGGATTTCCCGTGATGACCTGGACTATCGGCTCGTATGAAGTCGAGCGCACAACAAGAGGTTTTGCCGACCAGATCGTATTCGAAAACTATTTGCCCTTTGTTGCAAAAAACAAGAACCTACCGACCCCAAACAGAACAGCCTCCAGGTAACAAATTTCAGATTCAGCGGTATCCGCGCTTGGCGCGCGTACTTGTTGATAGTAGTAGACGCCCCAACCCTGTTTGAAAGAAGTTGTAGATG
>DROE01000130.1 GCA_011322005.1 Devosia sp. | reverse complement strand
GAAACTATCCGCTAAAGATATAAAGGCAGCCCAAACAAGATCCGAGCGCAACCGGGATAAGCCGCAGGGGGGCGTCACTATTGGGGGCAACTTGCTGCCGGTTCAAGCAAAAGTGATGGGCAGTTGTGTAAGTTGGGAAGGATGTTGTCCAAGTTTTACCGGAATTGGGTCACAATGAGACCTCAAAGTTCCGGGCTTGGCGGAACTTCGTGGGGGGCAGGGGGCAGTCTCATTCCTGGCTTTTGCGGTAGTCTGGTAAAATAAAACGACAGAGCACAAAGGAATTCCTCGGAGCGATGAACAAAAATACCGCCACCAAGAAACGATGGGTTGCAGGCTGGAAGGTCCGGCACCTGATGGTTATTGCCTTTGGGATTGCAGGGACCTACGCGTTTCTGGAATCGCGGGCCCAATGGTCGGAGATGCATCGCTGGAACCGGGCCATCGGCGACATGAGCCTTTTGATGATTGCCATGTCGATGGCCATCGGGCCACTGTCGCGGCTGTTCTCCGTTTTTCGCGGAACAACTCCCTGGCGGAGGGAACTGGGGATCTATGGCGTCATACTGGCGGTTGTTCACACGGCGATCATTCTCGTGGGGTGGGTAAACTGGGATTTGATGCGCCTGTTCGGGTATGAGTTTCACCCGGCAGGGCTTTATGTCATGGTCAATCAAGGCTTCGGCATGGCCAACGTTATCGGAATTATAGCGCTGGTCTACGGGCTGGTGCTGGCGTTGTCGTCAAGCGACTGGAGTCAGCGAAAGCTGGGCGGGCCAGTGTGGAAGTTCCTGCAACAGGGCGCCTATGTGTTGTGGATGCTCATGGTGGTGCACACGGCCTATTTCCTGTATTTCCACTTTCAGGACTATCACCGGTCGGTACCCGATCCGAACTGGTTGCAGGTGCCGTTCGCCGTTCTGGTTTCCAGCGTTGTGGCGTTGCAAATTTCCGCGTTTATCAAAACCTGGCGATTGAGGCGGAACCGTACCCGGTCCGAGGAACAACCGCTGGCCGGGTAATATCGGGGCGGGGAGCCCCTGGTTTGTGGAAGGACGAGCCACCAAGGCATTCGTGCAGGGGCGGGATAAATCAGGTCCGTGACCTAGCTCCGCGCCGGGGCACCAAGGGGCATTCGGGTCAGGCGTTGACCGGCTGTCCGGGTGCTGCATGCTCGGGTAATTGCTCGAGGCCTTTTTGTTGCCGCACCAGATTGATGAATCTTGTGAACAGATAATGGGCATCATGGGGCCCGGGAGAGGCCTCGGGGTGGTATTGCACCGAAAAGACGGGCGCGTTGTCGACTTTCAGCCCGGCGTTGGACTGGTCGAACAGCGAAATATGGGTTTCACTCACCCCCTCGGGCAGGCTGTTACCATCCACCGCAAAGCCATGGTTCATGGAGGTGATTTCAACCTTGCCGGTGGTCAAATCCTTGACCGGATGGTTGGCGCCATGGTGGCCCTGATGCATTTTGGAGGTGGTGGCCCCAAGCGCCAGCGCCAGCAACTGATGACCAAGGCAGATGCCAAATATCGGAAGGCCCGAGCGGGCCAGGGCACGGATGACGGGAACCGCGTAAACGCCGGTTGCCTCAGGGTCGCCGGGGCCGTTGGAGAGGAACAGACCGTCGGGTTCAAGGGCCAGAATTTCTTCGGCGCTGGCGGTCGCCGGCACCATTGTGACTTTTGCGCCCATGGCGGCCAGACAGCGCAAAATGTTGCGCTTGGCGCCGAAATCCATGGCAACGATGTGGAATTTAGGCTCGCTTTGCTTGCCGAAGCCCTTGTCCCACTGCCAGGTGGTTTCATCCCATTTGCGGGTCTGGGTTGTGGTGACTTCTTTGGCCAGGTCCATGCCGACAAGGCCGGGGAAGGCGTCGAGTTTTGCTTTTAACTCCGCATCGTCGAACGTTGCGTCGGGGGCATGGGCTATGACGCCGTTGGGCATGCCGTGTTCGCGGATGTGGGCGGTGAGGGCTCTTGTGTCCACGCCACAAATGCCAATGATGCTGCGTGCTTTGAGCCACTCATCCAGTTGCCGGGTGGCGCGGTAGTTGGACGCGCCGGTGATGTCGGCCTTCAGCACACACCCGCGCACGCCCGATGCAGCCGCGGGGTTCATGGTTTCCATGTCCTGATCATTGGTGCCGACATTGCCAACATGGGGGAAGGTGAAGGTGACAATCTGGCCGGCGTAGGAGGGGTCGGTGAGAATTTCCTGATAGCCGGTCATGGCCGTATTGAAACACACCTCGCCCGCGGCGCTGCCAACAGCCCCGATGCCGGCGCCCTTGAGCGTAGTGCCATCGGCCAGAATGAGTTGCGCGGTTGGGGGTTGTTCTTGCCAGCCGGTCACCAAGGGTTGCCTCGCTTTTGGGGTATGGGGTCAGAAAATTGGCCGGACAATAGGCGAAGGCGCGGTGCAAATCAACATCGTGTCACCGGTTGAAAATTGCCGAATTTCAACAGGTTATGAAATGAGTTTTTTCTGTGTTGGCGCAAGGGCGGCACTTGGGTATAAACTCGGCCCGCTGCAATTTTGCAAAGAGGCGATTCAATGCGTGAAAAAATCAGTGCCGACCTCAACGCGGCGATGAAGGCGGGAGACAAGCAACGCACCGCTACCTTGCGCCTTGTCATGGCGGCGATCAAGGACCGCGACATTGATGCACGGGGGGCGGGACGTGAAGAGGTCTCCGAGCAGGACGTGCTGGCGCTGCTGCAAAAAATGGTCAAACAGCGCGAGGAATCCGCGGCCATTTATGATGAGGCGGGGAGGGATGAACTGGCAACCCAGGAGCGCGAGGAAATTGCCATCATCAAGGATTATCTGCCCCAATCCATGGGCGAGGACGAGGTGGCAACGGCCATTGACGAGGCGATTGCGGCGACCGGGGCCGCGGGCCTGCGCGACATGGGCAAGGTGGTGGCGGCGCTCAAGGAAAAATATCCGGGCCGGATAGACTTCGGACAGGCTTCCAAAGTGGTGAAAGAGAAGCTGAGCGGTAGGGGGGGATGATTGGCCCGGGGCCGTTCAAGGGTGTTGCCAAGGAGCCGGATGGCCGGGACACCCCAAACGCCTGACTGTCAGGGCAACCATTTTTTCCGTTTCCCCACCCCGACCCTCCCCACAAAGGGGGAGGGAGGGGGAAGAGGGTAGCACGCGCGCTGCGCTTCCCCGGACTTGATCTGGGGTCTCACTTGGTGCTTCGAGGTCCCGGCCCAACTTTTATCTCACGCCGATGGGCTGTGGCCGGGACAGCGCGAGAGTTAGGGTCCTGACCCCAACTCACCCATCCTTCGTGTTTCGACGAGTTCACCATGAAGGCTTACGATGAGCTTCTCCCTTCTGCGTTGGCGGGCCACCTCCTCAGGATATGGGAGGGAGGTGAACTTCACTTCGTTGTGAGCGATGATTTATTGGTCAAAAGTGGGGCATTGGTTATTGTTCTTGTGAACACTCAAGTACAGGGACAGGAGATATTATGACCTCTCGAAGAACTTTTTTCCTTGGCGGGGCAGCGCTTGGCGGCGCTGCGCTCGTTGGCGGAACGCTTGTGTCGGGGGTGGCTCTGGCGGCCTCCAACAAGGTTTTTGTCAATTCAGCCGGGGTGGCGATTAACGGCACAGACCCGGTGGCCTATTTTAGTGAAGACAAGCCGGTTGAGGGATCAGCGGACTTTGCCACCGAGTGGATGGGGGCGGCCTGGCATTTCTCAAGTGCTGAAAACCGCGACCTGTTTGTTGGTGCACCGGAGGATTACGCGCCGCAATATGGGGGCTATTGCGCCTTTGCTGTTGCCAGCGGCTATACGGCTTCAACGGTGCCCGAGGCCTGGACCATCCACAATGGCAAGCTCTATCTCAACTTTTCCCTCGGGGTGCGTGAGCGCTGGCGCAAGGACATGGACAATCTGATTGCCCGGGCTGACGAAAACTGGCCCGGGGTGTTGAATTAGGGTCCAGACCCTAAACCGCAAACAGTTGGTCAGCCAGTTCATCAAGGGTTTTGATTTCCCTGAGCGGCAGGATGTCGGGCAGCAGGAAAAATGTGTCATTTTGCAGGTGCAGTTTTTGCCCGATTGCGTTTTGCCGTAGCGCCTGGGCGAGGCAGCGGCGGGCAAAGTCCTTGCCCACGGGCCAGTTGGCGGCCTCAAGAAATGCCCGGAGCAGGCCCTTGTCGCAGGCGAAAAGGTTGAGGTGGATTTTGGCCAGCTCAAAATGCCGGTCGGCAATGCGCGCATCGCCCCAGTCGATAATGCCGGTGAGGCGGTCGTTTTTAACAAACACATGACGGGTGAAAATGTCGCCGTGCACAAAAACATTCTCGGGTTCTTCCGGTGCCGTGAGAAAACCTTCAATCTGATCAATGAGATGGGCCGGGAAAACGCTTGCCCGGGCCGAGGCGACAATCTCCTTTGTCGTCGGGTGACTTGGCGAAAAATCTTGCGGCAGGGGCAGGGTGTGTATGCGTTTGATTTGCGTTCCGAGCTCATCTGCAATGGCGGATTTTTGCGCTGGAGAAAGGTTCAGGTCGTGCCATTGGGTGCCCTGCATCCGCGAAGTGACCAAATAGGGCCAGGAACCATCTGCAAACAACGCCCCTTGTGCCAACAGGCGTGGCGCAAGAATTTCGTGGTCTGTGGCGATGAGATTGTGGGCGGAGCGTTCGGCGGCAAAACTTTGTTGCCACAGGGGCAGGTGGCCGAACAGTTTTATTACCCTGTTCCCGACAATGAAGCTGGGGCAGGTGCTGCCAATGCCGGGAATCATCGTTTTTTCCGCGTCAAAGAACCCGTGACGGTGCAGGATTTCCTCGACATGGGGAAGCCAGAAATCAACGTCACTCAAACGGGCGGCATAGTCCTTGTCGGAGGCAAAAAGGGGGGCAGCGTTCATCAGTGCAAGCTATTGGCGGACGGTCGCGCGGTCAATGTGCGCCGGGAGGGGCAGGGTTGTGGGAGAAACAGGTTTTGTAGCTATTGGCGTGGACGCGGGGCGCATCAGGGCCTAAACAGTTTTCATGCGGTTCACGGACACATTTCTTGAGGACATTCGCCAGCGCCTGCCCATTTCCGAGGTGGTGGGCGAATATGTGAGCTGGGACAAGCGCAAGAGTCAGCCGGGGCGCGGGGACTATTGGGCCTGCTGTCCGTTCCACGGGGAAAAAACCCCTTCGTTTCACGCCGATGACCGGCGGGGCTATTATCATTGTTTC
>DROE01000129.1 GCA_011322005.1 Devosia sp. | reverse complement strand
GGGCAATGCCTGCACCGCCCTAGCCCTCAAAATCCAGAGTCTGAAAGTTTCAATCCCCTCAAGATCGGGGCAATGCCTGCACGGTTACTTTGCGCCACACAGGACGCGAGGTCGTTTCAATCCCCTCAAGATCGGGGCAATGCCTGCACGTAAATCTCAGAAACATTAGAAATATCTTTGTTTCAATCCCCTCAAGATCGGGGCAATGCCTGCACGTCAGGCAAAACGGTAATACAGCCCTTTCTTGTTTCAATCCCCTCAAGATCGGGGCAATGCCTGCACATTGGCCGCCGAACCTACATAAGGAGTCACGTTTCAATCCCCTCAAGATCGGGGCAATGCCTGCACGGGGGTAGGTCGGAGTCGGGCGGCGCGGAGGTTTCAATCCCCTCAAGATCGGGGCAATGCCTGCACAAATCCAAAGCTCAAATCCAAAGCTCAACCGTTTCAATCCCCTCAAGATCGGGGCAATGCCTGCACTCGGAGTCGGGCGACGCAGAGTCGGTGCGGAGTTTCAATCCCCTCAAGATCGGGGCAATGCCTGCACCCGGGGTTGAAGGCTATCCTGCCGAAGTTGTTTCAATCCCCTCAAGATCGGGGCAATGCCTGCACGGCGGATTGGGGCGCGTATAAAGGCGCCATGTTTCAATCCCCTCAAGATCGGGGCAATGCCTGCACCTGTGGTTGTCGGCGCTGTATATGTCGGATGTTTCAATCCCCTCAAGATCGGGGCAATGCCTGCACCCTTGGCGGGGGTTATTACCGTCAAGTAGTGTTTCAATCCCCTCAAGATCGGGGCAATGCCTGCACCTTTCGAACTGCCTATCCAAACTGGGACTGGGTTTCAATCCCCTCAAGATCGGGGCAATGCCTGCACAGCGCCGCGACCTGCGCGGCGCTCAGGTCGTTTCAATCCCCTCAAGATCGGGGCAATGCCTGCACAACAGCGTATCCAAACTGGGACTGGAAGGATGTTTCAATCCCCTCAAGATCGGGGCAATGCCTGCACCACTTTGCAGCCCGAAACCTAGAAGTTGGGGCGTTTCAATCCCCTCAAGATCGGGGCAATGCCTGCACGCCAAAGACCACAGTTGCTGGGTGGCTGTTCGTTTCAATCCCCTCAAGATCGGGGCAATGCCTGCACACGGCGTTGATGTTGGCTTCGGACTACAAGTTTCAATCCCCTCAAGATCGGGGCAATGCCTGCACGCCAGACCCATTTATTGTGTATATTTTTCAGACAGTTGCAAGGGGAGAATCCAAAAAATTTTCTTGCCGCAATTTTTGCACAAAAAAGCCACGCTTTGTTCATGGTTTACCCCTTTTCCCAAGCCGTGCATGCCGGGTACTATCAAGCGGGTACTGCGCCAGTTTCCGCGCGAGGCCGGCGGCAGGAGAACCAAAGACGGCGATGTCGGCACTGCGGGGAAGGGGGCCGGCCCAGGAGCCACGAACATCACGGGGCAGGCAATAAAATCTGACATCGTCCTGCCCCGGGTCGGCCCTGTCTGAGATTTCCGCCTTTGCCCGCACCACTTCGGCGGGGTTCAGGTCGGCAACAAACAGCGAATATTGCAAGGCATGTCCCAGATGGGAGACATATTTGTGCACACGGCGCAAGCGGCGGGGCGCACGTACATCATAGGCGACAAGCCAGAGACTGCGGTTATTTCCTGTCATCGAGCGTAACCAGTTGCGAGGGCGCGGGGTCAAGGGGCGGATTTGCCTTGGAGCCCAGCTCATGGCGTATCCAGCCAGCCTGGCTTGCACAAACCCTGGCAACCTTGTGCGCCGTGTTTTCAAAATAATCGGCATAAACCAGCTTTCGTCCTGCCTTTCCCAACAGGCAGCCGCCGGGCGTTGTGGAAAAATGTTCGGGCCGCAAGGTTTTTGCGCGAAAAAGCTGCAACACCCAACGATCAATCACCGGGCGCACCGCCTCCACAATATCACAGGCCAGACTGTCACGGTTGGCGCGGGGGTCGTGCAGAAAGCCAACATGGGGGGCCAGCCCCCGGGTACAGGCTGCAATCAGAGCCTCATGGTGGGCCAGTGTGTAGCCGATCGAAAGACACACATTGACCGGATCCATGGGCGGGCGGCGGTTGCGGGTGTTAAACTTCAGCGCCGGCGCAAAACATTGCCCCCACGCCTTGAAAAACCGCGCCGACGCCGCCCCCTCAATGCCGCGCAAGCGATCCATGTCGCCTTTGAGACCCAGGTCAGGAAGGTCAAGCTGACCCCTGGCGCGCTGCAGTTGCTGGCAGGCCTCTTTCAACAATCGGCGCTTTGCTCCGTAGCAAGCTTCCAGCTCCTGAAGAAGCAATATCTGGGCGCTCAGTTTCATCCGGACAAACTGAAGCGCAAGTGCAAAACCGCCCGGAGAACCCGCCGTAAGAATTTGCGCCCTGACCAGTTCAGCGTCTGTGGCAGCCTCAGCGATATGCAGGGGGCGGCCACCCCTGTAGCGAGAGGGCAGAATCAAAACACCGGTCCGCTGTTCGTTGAGCTTGAGCATAAGGGTGGCGGAGATCTTGGCCGACGAGGTGATGACCAGACGCTCCACCAGACGCATGGGGACCGTTGCCTTGCGTACGCCGGCCGAACGCGCCACGATTTTTCGACCCTGGGCTTCAAGTTCAACATTACGGTGATCAATGTGGATGATTTGCATGGGATCAGCCGACATAGGTGAGTACGCCCGCGCTGCCATCAGCACTGTCATCCCTGTCATTTCCGTCCAGCCGCCAGCGCTGACTTCTGGGATCAAGACGCAGTAACAGCAGCCTGTCCTGCTCCGGCTTGGCGCACCGAGTTAGCTCGCCCCAAAGCTCGCGCCGTTCGCCCGCGCTCAGTCGGCATTCGTGGAACGAAAGTTGCGGATCCATGCCAAACCCCCCCACCAGCCTGAGCATTCCGGCACGCCGACTGTCGGAAGGGGAATCATAGGCCACAAGATAGGTCCAGCGTTTTGGCATGGCGTATTGTGCTGTGAACCGGTGAGCGTTAACAAGGAAAACAAGCTTGTGAGGGGTTGTGTGGCGGGCAAGAAACATTTCAAACCTGTTTCAGCCAACCCAAAGGAGAATCTGGTGGCCCGCTATTTCGTAACACGACATCGGGGCGCCATGGACTGGGCTCTGCGCGCAGGCATAAAAGCCCAGCAAGTGGCGCATCTGGATGTCAGCACCATCGCGCGGGGGGACGAGGTTTATGGAACGCTTCCGGTTTCACTGGCAGGTGAGGTGTGCCAAAGGGGGGCCAGATATTTCCATCTGACCCTTGACATACCGCACGGGCACAGGGGTGCTGAATTGAGCGCAAGTGACATGGATGCGATGGGCGCCAGTATTGAGGAATATGAAGTGAAGAAGGTTTGAGCCATGAATTTCTTGCGTGTTAACTTCCACTGGTACATTTACCCTCTCCTTGCGATCCTTTTTGTGGGCCTGGGAGCAGTGCTCACAAAGGGCGCAATGTTCAGCATTATCGGACAAAAATTGACCGATGGCGAATGGTGGGCAGAGAATACAATATCCCTGTTCATATTCACCCTGTTTGGTGGAGGTCTTGTCTGGGCAATTCAGGAATTTCGCGAACGGGAAGCCCGGCGACCCTTTGAGGGCTGGGAACTGGAAACAAGAGGGCTCAACCACAGTACAAAGGAAAGGATTTATTGGGAGGACGCGCGCAAGTTCGACGTTAGTCCGTTTGAAGAGTGGAAATTCATAAAATCGGCGGTTTCGAATGCTTGCCAGATAAAAACGCGTTGCAGGGAGAAAGCATTCGGCATCTGGTATTGGTTTGAACCAAAGGAAAGCACCACACCGGGGCCGCGCACCTATATCATCGACTTTTCCAAAATGGAGCCGGACAGGGACATCAGCAAATGGAATCTGGATGAAGCACCCAAGGGCTTTGAACTGGCGGATGCAGAGAGCGGAGCCTCGCAGATGCCCAAGCGGATAGAAGCAGCCGCAAACAAGTCACCGGCAAGATGAGCAAAATCTACCTCATTTCCACGGTTGGCATCAGTCTGTTGCGCGCTTGCCTGCAGCCCGACGATCGCAGCAAGTTGTTTGTCATTGCAAACCTGACCGAAGACGATATCGAAGACAGGGCCAAGGCGCTTGTAGTCGGTGCTGTGAAGACCGCCAGGGAACGGCTTCAGAGCGCTGACAGAAGCGCACTGAAGTCGCTGAGCGCGGAGCTGAACGCCATTCTTTCCTACGAAGAGGAGTTTGAGGAACCCCCGACCTTTCATCATGTGCTTGTTGTGACCGACACCTTTGTTGGGCGCCAGGCAGCGGATGTTCTTTCAGGCTGGCTGTCCGGGCAAGGCATGTCCGTGGAAATTTGGAGCATCAAGGACCTGCGCACGGCTCGCGGGGAGGAGTTGCGCTTGGCCCTTTCAGGCATCGTCCCCGATCTTGTGGAGCGCATTGAGGGGGCTGAAGATGACGGCTGGCGCGTAGTTTTCAATCTCACCGGCGGCTTCAAGGGCATAAACGGCTTTTTGCAGACCGCTGCAATGCTCTGGGCCAGCGAAACGGTTTACCTGTTTGAGGGCAGTGAAGAACTGATGCACATCCCTCGCATTCCGGTCTGCGTTGATGCTGAGGGGGACATGAGCGAGCAGTTTGAATTGTTCCGCGAACTGGCGTCCGGAACCGGAGTACCGGTAGAGACCGTGCGCGCGGCAAAAATCGCCGGAAGCCTTCTGTTTGAAGTCGAAGGAACCGCAACGCTATCGGAATGGGGCCGGTTGATCTGGAAAAAGGCGCTGTCTGAAATGTCGGGCAGGAAATTGCTGGCATCCCCTCATGAGAGAATTGTCTATTCAGACAAGTTTTACCGCAGTGTGGAAGGCTTGCCTTGCGACCGGATGCGCCTGGTAAATCGCGCCATGGAACGGTTTGCCGCGTTCCTGAATGGCGAACCTGCCGGAAGGCTAAACAGCCTGGACTTTCATCCTGTCAAGGGTGGTGCCAAAGCTCCCTCAACCCATCAGATAGATGCCTGGTCAGACAAGGATGCGAAGCGTATATACCTGCACGAAGAAAATGGTGCATGGGTGGTGGATGAACTGGGTGACCATCAGTGAAACAAAAAAGCGTCAATGCCCCCAAATTCCATCACAGTATTTTATGACTGCGCCGCTCTTGGCACCTGTCCGCATTGTTTGAATAAAAGCCTGGCTGCAAATCTTTGGTTGGTTGCGCTTTCGCGAACCGGACAACCGGTTCCCCTCATCCTGGAAACGCTCCAAATGCTTGACCGGCAGGCGTGGGGGCATCGGGGCGGATCAACCCTTCCTCGCGCATCTGCGCCCAGAAATCACCGGGAATGGAGCGCATGATCAAGTCGCGATTGCGGGTTGCTTCGTCCGCGTTGGCAATTCCGCAAACCACGCTGACGGTGGCCGGATGCGCCAGTGGGAATTGCATCGCCGCCGCCGGCAGCGCCACGTCGTGACGGGCACAAATCTTTTCGATCCTGTGCACCCGTGCCCGCAATTCGGGCTTGAGCGGCTTGTTGTTATAGCGGGCATCTGGCACCACTCCGGTCGCCAGCACGCCGGTGTTGAAGGGCGCGCCGATGACGATCCCGACATTTTTTTCCAAGGCCAGCGCCATGACATCATCGAGCGTTTGCTGTTCCAGAAGAGTGTATCGGCCCGCAAACATCAAACAGTCCAGATCAACGGCGCGCATCAAACTAACGCTGGCCTCAGCCGCGTTCATGCCGCCGCCAATTCCGCGAATCACACCCTGGCCGCGCAGTTCGTCCAGCGCCCGGTAACAGCCGTCAACGGCCTGGCGAAAAATTCCGGGATACTCGTCGCCAAAAGTGCCCGGCTCCAGATCGTGCATATAGGCGATGTCGATACGCGAGAGGCCCAGCCGATTGAGACTGCCCTCGATGACGCGCATCGTGGCGTCGTAGCCAAAGTCGGTGACCAGCCGGTATGGAAGCCCGCGATGCTCGGGATCCCGATCCAGTTCCGGTGCCGGTTCAAGACGGCGGCCCACCTTGGTGGACAGTACGAAATCGTCCCGAGAGTATCCCCGCAACCCGGCGCCGATCCGATGCTCTGACAGACCCGTGCCATATTTCGGCGAGGTGTCAAAATAGCGAATGCCCTCGTTCCAGGCCTGGGAAATGGCCGCACGCGCCGTCTCCTCTGTCATTCTGACAAAATAGTCGCCAACCTGAACACCCCCAAAACCAAGTATGGACATAGACAGTCCGGTATTGCCAAGCGGGCGGTGGGGGAGTTCCCTAGTGTTGTTCATGCTTGTGCTCCTTGCACTTGTTTCAGGCCGCCTTTGGCGATACCTTCGTTGATCCGGCGTTGTAACCAGACGACCAGAATAGCGAACAGACAGATTCGGCTGTTGCTTCCTGGTAGGTTTCCTTGAAACCGGCAAGATGGGGTTCAAAGGCCTGAGCAGGTTCTCCGCCACAAAACCAGCTGGCAAAAGTCAGTGTCTCCTGCGATACAGACCCGCATTGGCAGTGGCCTCATAATGTTAAGCTGATTGGTATGACTAGCATGTCAAAACGTAAAGACCAATTACCAATGAACCAATTGTACTCGATTTTGCCCCCGTGCCATACTGATCATACCATTCTGATGTTGAACTTGGTTTCGGATGAAAGAAATAAGCAGGCAGGAGTCCAGCAAGGAGCGCAGTGGCGAAATCTGTTGACGCCCGCCTTTCGACGCGACAACTGGACGGTACGCGCATAGTCCCGGTCCACTTGTCCCCCAAGGCGCTCCAATGAGCGATCAACCGGTACGCGCCCTTCAGTGCCACTCAATAGCCAGTGGGTAGGCCGCTTTCGGATTTGGGCCTGACAACATAGCCGGCAAGTTCTTCGCGGATACCCTCACTCATGGGCGGAGCTTCATGCTCGGCAATAATCTCTTCCCAGATCGTGTTGGCGCGCTCCGGGATTTGAATACCACCCCCGTCCTGTCAGCTTTCAAAATTGCTCCAGTCGGAAACAAAAGGACTGTAGAGCGTGGTTTCACAGCGCTCATGTGTGTGGCCCCCGGTCTTCATATCCGTGTTAGAGGTGAACAAGCCCGCAAGGCTGCTGGTTCCGGGCCAACACATTTTATCAATACAATGGCGCTGAGCGCTTCGGCCGCGGACGGCATGACCGCGCCGGGCTTCGGGTGAATATTTGCCGGTTCCGCGGGATAGCCGGGGGCAAAGTGAACACAGTTGAAATATTGGCAGATGGTAGATGCAACGCCCCGGAACACTCCGCGGAGGCAAAACAAAATGCTTTTGCCTGTCCTCAATGCCAGGGCTGGATATCCTGTGTAAGCACATACCGGTCCCCGCGGCAGTAGATAAGCCGGAAGTCCACGGGAACATCGTCGGCGGAATAGCTCACCCTGGTAATGTAGAGCGCGGGCTGACCTGGCTCCAGCGCCAGCTTTCTGGCGGTTTCGGGGGCCGGTAGCACAGCGGAAACGGACTGACGCACCGTTTTGATTTTCATGCCCCGCCGCCGATAGATTTCACTGACATTTTCCTGCTCGAGTGTTCTCAGGTCAAATATGTCGGGCCATTTGAAGTCATCAACAAAAATGGCCTCCGTGCAAACGGGCGTGTCCCCCCCCCAGTGAAGCAGCCGCAGCACCGAAACCTGATGGTTTTCAGGTACACGCAGGCGGTCGGCCGTGTGCTTGGAAACCAGCACCTTGCCCACCTTGATGATTTCCCGGCGATACTCGCCCTCGATGTCGTCAAAGTCCAGAGGCCTCAGGGGGCTGAACTTGGTGAGGTCGGAAACCGGCAACGCTGCAACAAAAGTGCCTCGGCCGCGAAAGCGCACCACAAGACCTTCCCCAACCAGCGAATCCATGGCTTTGCGCACGGTAATGCGACTGACCCCGTAGGACTGCTCGATATCAGAATCACGCAAAAACAACTCACCTGCTTTCCATTCGCCGCTGAACAGCCGGTCACGCAGGTTCAGAAAAAGCTGATGATAAAGCGGAATGGTGGAGCGCCGGTCAACCCAGGTTGAGGGCCCGCTGTCTTGGTTCAGAACATCTGTCGCGTCGCGTGAATTCACCGATTTTCCCTGCCGCTGTCGGGCGTTGATAGCAACATTTGATGTGCAATGAAAGTGGCTGCCACCCCCCTTGGCGTGTTGGTCAGGTGCTGGCCGGTTCCAGCGAGGCGGATTTGAAGACGATGAATATGGGCTTTTCCTCGGCCAGCCCCATTTCCCGTGCCGTGCGTGACATCACCAGCACATCAATCTGTGCGCCCTCGACCATAACCCGGACCGATATCTGTCCGTTGGGCAGAGCCGACATCTGGGCGATGCGGCCCACCAGCGCGTTGCGGGCGCTGATGCCGTAGGGCTTGCTCTCAGCCAAAATCAAATCCCGCGCCCACAGTCTGAGGTGAACCTTCTCCCCCGGAGTCAGGCCCACGCTCGACATTTCAACGCTTTGCCGACCCACGGCAACGCTAGCGATGCCGCCCCCGTCAAGGGAAGAAACCACACCGGCGATAACGCTTGAAACCGCCTTTTCCTGATGCTTGAGTCCGGTGTTGGCGAGCACCTGCACGGCGCTTCCCACGGCTTCAACCTTCCCCTCCCCCATACGCACAAACCGGGAGGCCAGGCGGGAGGCTTCCTCAAAAGCGTGGGTGACGTAAATTGCCGGAATATCAAGCAAAGGCAGAGCCGCGCCCAGCAGTTCAAGCATGTCGTCGCGGCTTTCAGGGTCCAGCGCGCTTAAAGGCTCGTCAAGCAGCAGTAATTGCGGTTTGCCCGCCAGCGCCCGCGCCAGCATCACCTTTTGCTGTTCGCCCCCCGAAAGGGTCGCAACCGGCTTGTCGAGCAGCGTGTCACACCCGGTGCGCACGAGCTGGTCGCCGCGCACCCGCTCTCCCCGTGCGCCCAGCTTGATATTGTCCATCACCGAGAGATGGCTCAGCAGAAGGCCGGTCTGGAACACCATGCCAATGCGCCGTTTGTGGGGGGGCACGAAGCGCTGGGTGGTAGCGTCGGCCCAGACGGTTTTTTCAAAGCTGATTTTACCCCGCTCGGGGCGGTCAAGCCCGGCAATCAGGCGCAACAGGGAGGACTTTCCCGCCCCCGAAGGCCCGATGAGCGCGGTTATTCCGGCTTCAACGCTGAACTCGGCTTCAACAGGGAAATCCCCCATACGGGCTTTTATGGCGACCTCAAGCATGGCGCGCTCCAGCGCTCTTTTTGTGAGCCGACAGGCGCTCGACCAGAATTTCGGAGCCGACCACCGCAATAATCGAAATGGAAATCGAAATGGCGCTGAGCACGATGACCAGTTGTTCACCCCCGGGCGATTGCAGGGCGGAATATATGGCCAGCGAAATGGTCTGGGTCTCTCCGGGGATATTGGCGACAAAGGTTATGGTTGCGCCAAATTCCCCCAGTGCCTTGGCAAAACCAAGCACCAGACCGGCGATGATGCCGGGCATGGCCAGGGGCAGGTCAAGCGTGACGAACCGCTTCCAGCGCCCGTTTCCGGCAACAGCCAGCGCCTCGTGCAGCGCCGGGTCGACATTTTCCAGCGCCAAGCGCATGGGCCGCACCATCAGGGGCAAGGCGACCAGCCCGGCGGCCAGCGCCGCCCCGGTCCAGCGAAAGCCAAGGACAATTCCAAACTGCTCCAGCCATTGCCCGGCAAAGCCGTTGGGCCCGAACAGGTTAAGCAGAATAAGACCCGTAACCACCGGCGGCATAACGAGGGGAAGCATAATCAGGGCACTGAGCAAGGCACGGCCAACGAAACGCTTGCGCGCCAGAATGAACGCCAGCCCGAAAGCTATGGGCAGGGTAACCAGAACCCCGACCCCGGCAACCCGCAGCGACAAAAGCGCAATTTCCGTGAGGTTGATGATTTTTATTCTCCCCCGGCGCCAGGATAGCCAAATTCAAGCGCCACCGACTTTGCCGCATCGGTCTGCAAAAAGTCAAAAAACCGTACGGCGTCCATGTCTGCCTCGGGGGCAATGGTTGCGACATAGGCGATTGTTTCGTGCAGCGCGGGATCTATCTCAAGGAGTATTTCGACATCGGTCCCCGAAATATCGGTGACATAAACAATACCCAGACTGGCCGCCCCGGCGCTGACCAGCCGCAGCGCCGCCCTGACATTTGAGGCCGGTGCCACTCGATTTTCAACCTCGGCCCACACCCCGGCGCCTTGCAGTGCCTGACGGGCATAAATCCCGGCCGGAACGTGGGCGGGGTCGCCAAGAGCGAGGCGGCCATCGCCCAGATTGGAAGCGATGGCTGCCAAATCTGTCAGTTCAACCGTAGAACCTTTGGGGGCAATGACCACCAACCGGTTGGAGAACAGAACCGCGCCGGAGCTGAACCCGGCTTTGTCTTTAACAAACGCGACCCATTCGGGGTTGGCTGAGACGAACAAGTCCGCCGGGGCACCGGCGACAATCTGCTGGGCAAGGGTCGAGGAGCCGGCAACCACAACGCGCATCTCAATACCCGTGTCCGAAGAAAAATCAGCGGCCAGTTTTTGCATGATTTCAGCGGCGCTGGCTGCGGCGAAAACGCTCACCGGCGCGCCGGACGCGCTGCCGATTGTCGCCAGTGTGAAAAGGCAGCATAGCGTGAACTTTTCAAGTGCCGATATTATTTGCTTCACGGGCCAGTTTTTCAATTTTTTCAAAATCCCTGTCTGCGATGGCCGTTCTGGGAGTAACCCAGCTGCCCCCCACGCAAAGCACATTGGGCAGGGAAAGATAATCAGCGGCCCTCTCCGCATCAATGCCCCCGGTGGGGCAGAATCTGAGGTCGGGGAAAGGCGAGACAAAAGACTTGAGCACGGAAGCTCCCCCCATGGCCTCGGCGGGGAAGAATTTCAAAAAACTGTATCCCATTTCAGCGGCACTCATGGCTTCGGTCGGGGAAGCGACGCCGGGCAGCAACGGAATGGAGATGTTTTCCGCAGCTTCAAGCAGTTTTTGCGGCGCGCCGGGCGAGACCATGAACCGGCAACCTGCTTCCTCGCTCATGCGCATATGTTCAACCGAGCGCACCGTTCCCGAGCCAACGATTGCGCCCGTGACCTTGAGCATTTCCTTAATGATTTCAGTTGCGTTGGGGGTACGCAAAGTCACTTCCAGAACGTTGAGACCCCCGGCAACCAGTGCTTCGGCCAGGGGCTGGGCGATGCTGACATCATCAAGCACCAGAACCGGAATGACACGGGCGGCGCTAACCGCCTGTTTGAGGTCGTCAACGGGTCGGGCCATGGGGAGCGGTTTCTTTCAACTGGTCGTCAGGAAGCGTTCTTCCTTTACATGAGCGCACAAACATTGTCACAGCGTTTGTTGAAATGGAAAGCAAAAATACCTAAGTTCCGCCCCAGTTGAGTATTGGCGCAGTTTCGTGCCCGTGCAAGCAGCAAGAGCAGAGGCAAGGCATGGTTCAGTTGATTAACGCCATTACCCCGGTCAAGGACGCCCGCGAGATTCTGGCGCAAAACTATGACCTGAAATTCACCAAGGCCGTTGAGTCTGAGACCGCTGATGTTTTTGAGCGGGTCAGGGACAAGATCGCCGAAGTGGAATGGCCGTTTTTTGCCCCGCTTATTCTGCAGATCAATAAGCTGAAACGCGAAAAAGACGCGGTCATCCTTGCCCACAATTACCAGACCCCGCAGATTTATCACGGGGTCGCTGACATTGTGGGGGACAGTCTGCAACTGGCTGTCGAAGCCACCAAGGTCAAACAGTCCACCATCGTTCAGTGCGGCGTGCACTTCATGGCCGAAACCAGCAAGTTGCTGAACCCGGAAAAAACCGTACTCATCCCCGACAGCCGGGCCGGGTGTTCACTGGCCTCCTCCATAACACCCGAAGATGTGCTGGCCATGCGCGCACAATATCCCGGAGCGCCGGTGGTGACCTATGTAAATACTTCAGCGGCGGTGAAAGCTGTGACAGATGTTTGCTGTACTTCCTCGAACGCCCTTGACATTGTGAACGCGGTGGAAGGGGACGAAGTGATCATGATACCCGACCAGTATCTGGCCCAGAACACCGCCAAAAAGACCAAAAAACGCATTATCACCTGGGCCGGAGCCTGTGAGGTACACGAGACCTTCACCGCCGCTGACATTGAAGAATTGCGCAGCGCCTATCCCAACGCCAAGATTATCGCCCACCCCGAATGCCCTCCCGATGTTATCGAGGCCGTGGACTTTTCCGGCTCGACCGCGGGAATGATTAATTGGGTCAAGACCGAAAAGCCGCCCAAAGTGGTGATGGTTACCGAGTGCTCAATGTCGGACAATGTGGCCTCGGAAACCACCGGGGTGGAATTCCTGCGCGGCTGCAATATCTGTCCGCACATGAAGCGCATCAATCTGGAAAACATTCTGTGGTCGCTTCATACCGGCACCGAGGAAATTGTGGTTGCCCCCGAGCTGATGGAGCCGGCCCGCGCTGCAGTTGAGCGCATGATCGCCTTTTCCGATAAAGGGGATTAAGGGAGCGGCCGAACGCCCCCTGCCCGGTTTTTCTTTCTCCTGATGTCGAGATGCCTGTTTGCTGTTCGTCTTGTCTGTGCAAGCCTTGTAGCAGCGTAAAAACTGCCAAGGCCAATTCAACCAAAGGAGACAAAGATGAAATATCTCGCACTGATCTACGCTGCACCCGATACCGGCCCCGCGCCCGACACGCCCGAATTCGGGCAGTTGCTGGCGGATTATGGGGCTGCCAGTGAAACCTATGAAAAGGACGGCGTAATGCTCGCGGGTGAAGCGCTGCAGGACGCCGACACCGCCACCTCCATCCGCATCCGCAATGGAAAAACCGAAACCATGGACGGCCCCTTTGCCGAAACCAAGGAACAGTTGGGCGGGTTCTACATGCTTGAGTGCGCCAATATTGATGAAGCCATCAAATATGCTTCGATGATCCCCACCGCCAAGTATGGCACTGTCGAAGTGCGCCCGATTATGGACTATTCAAAAATGTAACCGGTGGTATGAACGCTGATACCGGAAAATCCCAAACCCTCGCGCGCCAGACAATCGAGAACCTCGTGCGCGAGGAATGGGGTCGGCTGCTTGCCGCCCTCATTGCCCGGCTGGGAGATTTTCAGCTGGCGGAAGATGCGCTGCAGG
>DROE01000128.1 GCA_011322005.1 Devosia sp. | reverse complement strand
GCGCGGGGAAGCAATTATCCGGCGCGACGAACTCATCCCGCGCGAGCAGTTCCGCTATGGCGACCGGGTCCGGGCGCTGATTTTTGACGTGCGTCGCGAACAGCGCGGCCCCCAGATTTTTCTCTCGCGCACCCATCCCCAGTTCATGGCCAAACTGTTCATGCAGGAAGTGCCCGAGATTTATGACGGCATCATCTCCATCCGCTCGATAGCCCGCGACCCCGGTTCGCGCGCAAAAATTGCCGTCTCGTCATCGGACAGCTCCATAGACCCGGTGGGCGCCTGTGTTGGCATGCGCGGCTCCCGCGTGCAGGCGGTTGTCGGCGAGCTTCAGGGCGAAAAAATCGACATTATCCCCTGGACCGAGAACATTGCCGACCTCGTGGTCTCCGCTCTGCAACCGGCCGAAGTGGCCAAGGTTGTGCTGGACGAGCAGGCCGAGCGCATCGAAGTTGTGGTCCCTGACGAGCAGCTTTCTCTGGCCATCGGCCGCCGCGGCCAGAATGTGCGCCTTGCTTCCCAGCTCATCGGCTGGGACATTGATATCCTCACAGAGCTCGAGGAGTCCGAGCGTCGGCAGAAGGAGTTTGTCGAGCGCTCTGATCTGTTCATGCAAGCCCTCAACGTTGACGAGATGGTAGCCCAGCTTCTGGCTTCAGAGGGATTTTCCTCCGTCGAGGAACTGGCCTTTGTCGAGCCCGCTGAAATTTCAATGATTGAAGGTTTCGATGCCGACACGGCCGTTGAAATCCAGACCCGCGCAGCCGAGTATCTCGACGCTATCGAAAAGGCTCTTGATGGCGAGCGCATCGAACTTGGTGTTTCCGATGAGCTTTACCAGATTGAAGGTCTCACCGCCGCCATGCTTGTGGCCGTTGGCAAGGATGATGTAAAAACCATAGAGGATTTTGCCGGTTACGCCGCCGACGACCTTGTGGGCTGGGTTGAGCGCAAGGACGGAGAAAGCAAGCATTTTGAAGGCACTTTTGCCAACCTGCCTGTCAGCCGCGAGGAAGCCGAATTGATGATTATGCAGGCCCGCCTGCTCGCCGGTTGGATCTCCGAGGAGCCCCGGGAGGGTGAGGAAGCCGCCGGGGAATCTGAGGAAGACGCAGACGTGAAATCTGCAAAGCCCGCTGAACAAACTTGACACGACCCTGATCTCAACCCGCCGGAAGGACTTTTCGATATCGGCACTGACCCAGAGCAACAGCTAAGCTCCCTTTCCGCAAAGAAGGCCAGGGTTTCCTCTCGGCAATGCGCGCTGAGTCGAACTGTTCTGCCCGTGAGCGAGCTTGTTCGTTTTGCCCTTGGTCCGGACGGATCGATAATGCCGGACATTGACGCAAAAGCCCCCGGAAGGGGTGTCTGGGTGCGCTTCGGCTTCGCAGCGGTGGAGCAGGCAGCAAAAACAAATGTTTTCTCTCGCTCTTTGAAACAGCGGGTCAGGGTGCCCCAAGACCTTGCACAAATCACGCGGACGCGGTTAGAACAACGCCTGACGGGCGCGTTGGGCCTGGCCCGCAAGGCGGGACAGCTACAAACCGGTGCAACCCGGGTCAAATCTGCGATTGCCAGCCAGACGGTCATTGCTTTGCTTACCGCGTCGGATGCGGCACCCGACGGAAGACGAAAAATGCTGGTGGCGCTGCGCGGTTCCGCTCAGGAACAACAGGTGCCCCACTTTGATATTCTGACCTCGACCCAATTGGGTTTGGCTTTGGGGCAGGAAAATGTGATACACGCAGCGCTGACAGAAGGTGCCGCTGCTAACTCGGCTTTGTTGCGGATGGAGAACCTTTTCCGTTATATGGCCCCGGCGAACGAGACAATAGATAGATGACTGATAAAGACGACAAGTCAAAAGAATCAACCAGTGCTCCCGGCAAGAAGACCCTTTCTTTGAAGGGTGGCCCTGTCGGATCGGGTCGTCCCATGGTTTCTCGCTCCACGCGTTCGGTTGTGGTCGAGCGACGGACTCGTCGCGTGGTGGCACCGGGAAGCGGAGCCCGCCCCCATGGCACAAATGCCGCCCCGAGCGGCCGTCCACCTGCCCGGCGTCCCGCGCCAGCCAAACCGGCTGAGCCCGTCCGCACGGGGCTCACCAGTCAGGAAGCCCTGGCCCGCGCCCGTGCGCTGCAGGAAGCCGCCTCCCGCCAGGCCGATGAATCCGCCAAGGCTGAAGAGGACAATCGCCGCCGCGAAGCAGAAGATGCGCGCCGCCGTTCGGTTCGCGAAGAGGCCGAAAATCAGAAACGCCTTGAAGCGGAAGAGGCGGCAAAGGCTGCCGAAGCTGAAAAACAGCAGCAGGCAGCCAAGAAAGCCCCCAAGACCGCCCCTGTTACGGGTGAAATTGTGCCCGATATGCCTCCTCCCCCGCCTCCGGGCGAGGAGGACGGACGCTCAAGGCGCACGGCAGGCGCTCCCCAGAAGGGTAAACTTGTCGGACGAGAGGAACTGGAGCGCGCGCGCCGCAATGCGCGTCCGCAGCCGAGCCGCCGTTCACCGGGCGACGCAAACCGCAACCGGGGGCGGCTGACTGTTGCCTCGGCTCTGAATCCAAACGAACGTGCTCCCTCGCTGGCAGCCATGCGGCGTCGCCGCGACAAGCAGCGGGGCAAGCCGCGCGAGCCGCAGCCCAAAATCTCCCGCGAGGTCACAATTCCTGAAGCCATTACCGTTCAGGAACTGGCCAACCGCATGGCCGAGCGCTCGGTGGATGTTATCAAACTGCTCATGCAGCAGGGTCAGATGGTAACCATCAACGACATTCTTGATACCGACACCGCCGAACTTATTGCCACCGAACTGGGCCACACCGTAAAACGTGTTGCCGAATCGGATGTGGAAGAGGGTCTGTTCGCCGATATCGCCGATGAGGACGACACGGAGCGCGAACCACGGCCCCCCGTTGTCACCATCATGGGCCATGTGGACCACGGCAAGACCTCCCTTCTGGACGCGTTGCGCGAAGCCAACGTGGTTTCCGGCGAGGCCGGGGGCATCACCCAGCATATCGGCGCCTATCAGGTGGAAAAGAACGACCACCTGATCACCTTTCTTGATACCCCGGGCCATGAGGCGTTCACCTCCATGCGCGCCCGTGGCGCTCAGGCTACCGATATCGCTGTTCTGGTGGTGGCGGCCGATGACGGCGTCATGCCGCAAACGATCGAATCCATCAAACATGCCCGGGCAGCGGAGGTGCCCATAATCGTGGCCATCAACAAGATCGACAAGGCCGATGCCGACCCTGCCCGCGTGCGCAACGAGCTGCTTCAGCATGAGATCTTTGTCGAGTCCATGGGGGGCGATGTGCTGGAGGTGGAGGTGTCCGCCATCAAGCACACCAATCTGGACAAACTGCTTGACGCCATAGTGCTGCAATCCGAACTGCTTGAACTCAAGGCGCGCCCCTCGGGCCGGGCCGAAGGGCTGGTTATCGAGGCCAAGCTTGACAAGGGTCGCGGTGCTGTCGCCACCATGCTGGTGCAGCAGGGCGAACTGGCAGTGGGTGACATTGTGGTTGCCGGTTCCGAATGGGCCCGGGTGCGGGCGCTGATAAACGACAGGGGCGACCAGGTTAAAAAGGTCGGACCGTCCTCACCGGTCGAGGTGCTCGGCTTTTCCGGTGTGCCCCAAGCCGGGGACCGTTTTGCTGTGGTTGACAGTGAAGCGCGAGCTCGTGAGGTTGCCGAGTATCGCCAGCGTGCCATTCGTGAGCGTACCGGTGGAGCAGGTGTCACTTCTCTTGAACAGATGATGAGCCAGCTTCAGGCCTCCGAAATGTCTCGGGTGCCTCTGGTCATCAAGGCCGATGTTCAGGGCTCGGTTGAGGCCATTGTCAACGCGCTGGAAAAGCTGGGCACCGAAGAGGTTTCAGCCCAGATATTGATGTCCGCTGCCGGTGGTATCACCGAAAGCGATATCACTTTGGCCAAGGCCTCGGGCGCTGTCATTATCGGTTTTAACGTGCGCGCCAACAAACAGGCCCGCGAGCTGGCCCGCAGCGACGGTATTGAAATCCGTTACTATAATGTCATTTATGACCTTGTGGATGATGTGAAAGCCGCCATGTCCGGCATGCTGTCGCCTGAAATCCGCGAAACCTTCCTTGGCAATGCTGAAATTCTTGAAGTGTTCAACATCACCAGAGTGGGCAAGGTTGCCGGTTGTCGGGTTACCGAAGGCACTGTCGAACGCGGTGCCGGTGTGCGCCTTGTTCGCGATGATGTGGTTATCCATGAAGGCAAGCTCTCCACCCTGAAACGTTTCAAGGACGAGGTAAAGGACGTCCAGTCCGGTCAGGAATGCGGCATGGCTTTTGAGAACTATCAGGATATGCGTGCAGGGGACGTGATTGAGTGCTTCCGGGTCGAGGAAATCTCCAGGTCTTTGTAAGCAACAGATCCCTGTTTTTCGAACGCTCCAAAAAACACTTTTGGCAGGTCCGTTTTTCATGACCAGAAAATCCAAGTCATCCACCCCCTCCCAGCGCATGTTGCGTGTTGGTGAGTTGGTGCGCCACGCCCTGAGCGCCTTTCTGGTGCGCGGGGATATTCAGGACGAGGTGCTTGCCGGCATCACCATTACCGTGCCCGAAGTGCGCATGACCCCGGACCTGAAACTGGCCAGCGCCTATGTCATGCCGCTGGGCGGTGAGAATGCTGATGAAATTGCTGACGCTCTCAACCGCAACAAGAAGTTTATCCGCGGTTCCATTGCTCCAAGCCTGTCAATGAAATATGTGCCCTCGCTCAGGTTTTTTGTCGACGAGACCTTTGCCGAGGCCGACCGCATCGAGGCTCTGCTGCGCTCGGACAGGGTTGCTCAGGACCTCTCAGGCATGGAGGAAAACGATGGGACTGTTTGATTTTCTGACCGGCACCAAAAAACCCAAAGCCGGGGTTGCCGCGGTTTCACCTCAGGCGCTCATAGAAGCTATCCTTGCGATTAATCGCGACAGCGCCCCTTTCAGGATTTTTCCCTCCGAAGACCCCGGCGTTGACCTTGTGGCCGAGTGGAAAATTGTTGATGCCAAATGGTATGAGATATTCGCCAAGGCCGGTCTGAAAAAGACCTTTGTCATCAAGATGCGTCTGGACGAGGACAAGCGTGAGGTGAGGGCGGTCGACGAAGAATATACCATAGAATGGCGCGCCGGTGTGCCATCGCTTTCTCTTGAGGTTTCGGGCTTTCGCGGCCAGAAGTCCGAAATATCGTTCGGCACTGCCTACGCTTTTACCGAAGAATTCAAACCCGGTCAGGTCTATAATTACCGTTTCAACTCCGCCGAGCTGAAAAACCCCTTGCGCGAAACAGTGCTGGCCAGCGGCTGGAGCTGGCGCGGCGTTGCATTCGGCAAACTCTAGCTCGGCAAGCTGTAAAACCAATGAAATCTGCTCAAAAGAAACGCCCCAAACGCGACATTTCCGGCTGGCTGGTGCTCAACAAACCCTATGATGTGGGTTCAACCGAAGCCGTGGGCAAAGTGCGCTGGCTTTTGAGTGCCAAAAAAGCCGGACATGCCGGAACGCTGGACCCGCTGGCCACCGGCATTCTGCCCATCGCCATTGGTGAGGCCACAAAAACCGTGCCCTTCGTGCAGGACGGGGCGAAAGTCTATCGGTTCAGCCTTGTCTGGGGCCGTTCAACCACCACCGACGATGACGAGGGAGAAACCCTTGAAACCTCTGATGTGCGACCCCACGCAGAAGACGTTGAGGCTGCTCTGGGCGCTTTTCACGGGGAATTGACGCAAATCCCCCCCGCTTTTTCCGCCATCAAAATCAATGGGCAGCGCGCCTATGACCTGGCCCGCGCCGGCGGACAGGTCAGTGTGCCGCCGCGTCAGGTTTTTATCGACCGCTTTGAACTCGTCTCCCACGATGAGCAAAGCTCGCGTTTTGAGGTTGAATGCGCCAAGGGCACCTATATCCGGGCACTGGCCCGCGACCTGGCACAAAAACTTGGCACCAGGGGGCATATCGGTGCGCTCCACCGTGCCCGCGTCGGCGTTTTTTCCGACAAAAATGCCGTCACCCTTGAGGAGTTCGAAACCGCCTCCCCCGAACAGCGCGATGCCATGCTGCTGCCTGTGGCTGCCGGGTTGGCGGATGTTCCCGAAATACCCATCGACGCAAGACAGGTCACAACAATCCGCTTTGGCAATGCCATTCTTCTGACCGGCGCAAATTCCCCGGTCGAGCTTGCGGATGCCTGGGTCAGCCACAAGGGCAAGGCCGTCGCCATCGGATATGTGGACAAGGGTCAGTTTGCCCCCACGCGGGTTATATTGCCCCACTGAATTTTTCTCAAAAATGGGGTCCCTGCCAATTTGCTTTGCATTTGAGGCCGTTTTGCCCTATAGGGGCGCCAGCTTCATCATAAAATGCAAGCGACTTTGGCCCCGGACTGGACGGCATCCCGGACGCGGGCGACGATAATCCCTTGAAATTGAAAGGAACTTTTGATGTCGATTACACCTGAGCGCAAAAGCGAACTCATCAAGGAATACGCCGTTAAAGATGCCGACACCGGGTCTCCCGAGGTCCAAGTCGCCATTCTTACCGAGCGCATCGTAAACCTCACCGAGCATTTCAAGGCCCATGGCAAGGACAATCATTCCCGCCGCGGTCTGTTGAAAATGGTTTCCCAGCGGCGTCGTCTGCTTGATTATGTCAGGCGTAAGGATGAACGACGTTACAAGAGCCTGATTGAACGGCTCGGTCTGCGCCGCTAGACCGGCGCTCAACATCGGACCGGCGCGGAGAACTATTGAGCCCGCGCCTGTCCAGAAAATTGCGGATTCTATCCAGAAGAAAAAACCATCTCGGGTACCGGGCGAAAAGTCCGCTTTTGGAAAAACCGGACAAACCAGAAAAGCCTGCAATGGTTGTTCTTTGCGCATGGGGCGCGAGGGTCGGCGCAGGACATGAACACGGAACCTCCACCGAGAATATAATGCGATTTTGACCAGGAATAGGTCAAACGCTCTTTCGGGAGACCTGTTCAATGAACGAATGGAAAAGAAAAACAATATGTTTGATCATCACAAAGTCGAACTGAACTGGGGCGGCCGGAAGCTGACCCTTGAAACGGGCAAAATTGCCCGCCAGGCCCACGGCGCCGTTTTGGCGACGCTTGGCGAAACCGTTGTTCTGGCCACTGTTGTCAGCTCACACACACCAAAACAGGGGATAGATTTCTTCCCCCTGACCGTAAATTATCAGGAAAAATTCTATGCCGCGGGCAAGATCCCCGGTGGATATTTCAAGCGCGAGGGGCGCCCCTCCGAAGCCGAAACCCTGATTTGCCGCCTCATCGACCGGCCAATCCGCCCGCTGTTTCCAAAAGGCTACAAGAACGAAACCCAGGTTATCGTTACCGTGCTCCAGCATGATATGGAAAACCAGCCCGACATTTTGGCTCTTGTCGCCGCTTCCGCCGCGCTGACCATTTCCGGTGTGCCCTTCATGGGACCCATCGGCGCTGCTCGCGTCGGCTATATCGATGGCGAATATGTGCTCAACACGCCCATTGACCAGCGCGACGACAGCCAGCTCGATCTGGTCATGGCCGGAACGAAAGACGCCGTGCTCATGGTTGAGAGTGAAGCCAGGGAACTGAGTGAGGAGGTCATGCTCGGCGCGGTCATGTTCGGTCACGAACAGTCCGGCAAGGTCATTGAGGCCATAATCAAATTGGCTGAAATGGCGGCAAAGGAACCCCGCGAGTTTGAGGCCGAAGACCTTTCCGCCCTTGAAGGGGAAATGCTCGCCATAGTCGAAGAGGATCTTCGCGCCGCCTACAAAAACACCGACAAGCAGGAGCGTTATGCCGCTGTGGATACAGTCAAGGCCAAGGCCATTGAGGCTCTGGAGGAAAGCGACTGGTCGTCCGAGCAGATATCAACCGTTTTCAAGACCCTGCAATCTCGCATCGTGCGCCGCTCGGTCATTGACACCAAAAAGCGCATCGACGGACGCGATCTGGCAACCGTGCGCCCCATCGTTGCCGAAGCGGGCATTCTGCCCCGCACCCATGGCTCGGCGGTCTTTACCCGCGGCGAAACCCAGGCGCTGGTGGTGGCAACCCTTGGCACCGGTGAAGACGAGCAGTTCGTCGACAGCCTTGAGGGCACCACAAAGCAGAATTTCATGCTCCATTACAACTTCCCCCCTTATTCGGTGGGCGAAGCGGGCCGCACCGGTTTTACCTCGCGGCGCGAAGTGGGTCATGGCAAGCTGGCCTGGCGCGCCATCAATCCGGTGCGCCCCTCGGTTGAGGAGTTCCCTTATACGGTGCGCGTGGTTTCCGAGATTACCGAGAGCAACGGTTCCTCTTCCATGGCTTCGGTCTGTGGCGCTTCACTGGCCCTTATGGACGCTGGCGTACCCATGAAGAAGGCCGTCGCCGGTATTGCCATGGGTCTCATTCTTGAGGGCGAGGAATTCGCAGTACTCTCCGATATTCTGGGCGACGAGGATCACCTCGGCGACATGGATTTCAAGGTCGCAGGCACCAAGGATGGCATCACTTCCTTGCAGATGGACATCAAGATCGCCGGTATCACCGAAGAGATCATGCAAACCGCCCTTGAACAGGCCAAAGACGGACGTGAGCATATTCTTGGCGAAATGGCCAAGGCGCTTGATACGGCTCGCGACGAGGTGGGCGAGTTTGCCCCCCGCATCGAGACCCTGCAAATTCCCACCGACAAAATCCGCGAAGTTATCGGAACCGGTGGCAAGGTCATCCGCGAAATCGTTGAAAAAACCGGCGCCAAGGTCAATATTGACGACGATGGTACCATCAAGATTGCTTCCGCGGATGGCGCGTCCATCGAAGCGGCCATCAAGTGGATCAAATCCATCACCGACGAACCAGAAGCCGGTGAAATCTATCAGGGCACAGTGGTCAAGACCGTTGATTTTGGCGCCTTCGTCAACTTCTTCGGCCCCAAGGACGGTCTGGTCCATATCTCCCAGCTCACCCCGAGCCGCGTTGAAAAAACTACCGACGTGGTCAAGGAGGGCGACAAGGTCTGGGTCAAGCTGCTTGGTTTTGACGACCGGGGCAAGGTGCGCCTGTCGATGAAAGTGGTCGATCAGGACAGCGGCGAAGAAATCGGCAACGACTGATTGCAAAATTTGCCGTGACAAACAGAAAAGCCTCGCCTTGGCGGGGCTTCATTTGTTCGCTTAGTCATGTCCGCTCAAGTCCTTCGCCCGCATCAGCGCGTTGCAGCCCGGGTCAAAGAAACTTGCGGTTTTGACCATGTATTCAACCGTGATGGTGTCTCCGTCGAATTTCATGCCCGCCGCTTCAGGCGCTGCCCCGGGTTTCCGGCCGCGCGTTGCCCCTGTTCTTGAAGCAATTGCAGGCCCGGGACGGGATCACTCGTGAGGTGCAAATCCATTCTCATCCTCCCTGCACCCGTTACCACGTCGCTTGTTTGGGTGCACAACTCACCGGAGTGACCAGCTTGCTCAAATGAGTTGATGAAGGGCCTTTGCCGAGGGATTTGGCAAAAGACGCCTCAAAGCAAAACCCGGTGCGGCGGGTTGTGGCCGTCCATGAACAGTTTGATGTTCAGGATAACCGTCTCCCCCATTTCAATACGCCCCTCCAGCGTTGAAGAGGCCATGTGCGGGGTTAAAACCACGCGGTGCTCCCGCGCCAGTTTCAACAGTGCCGGGTTGATGCCCTCGCTATGAGAAAAAACATCCAACCCCGCGCCGGAAAGGTGAGAGCTTTCAATCAATGCCACCAGCGCCTCTTCGTCCACCAGTTCGCGTCGCGAGACGTTGACGACAAAAGCCCCCTCCTTCATCAGGCTGAGCCGCCTGGCGTCGAGCAGATTGAAACTTTCCTTTGTGTGCGGTGTGTGCACCGAAACGATGTCCACATGGGCCAGCATTTCCTCAAGCGAGGGCCAGAAGGTCGCACCAAGCGCCTCTTCGATTTCTGC
>DROE01000127.1 GCA_011322005.1 Devosia sp. | reverse complement strand
GCCGGTGAACTGAAAGGCAGTGAGAGGTTTGGGCGGGTCCAGCGCCTCGCGCGAGCGCAGCACCGCCCGAAGCACCATGCCGGGCGGCGCCAGCGTGTAGCGGGCAACCCAGGAAACCAGCGCGCATAGCTCTTCGCTCAGAGTAGGCACATCGAACCGGTGCCCGATATCGCGCAGCCGGTTGTGGGCGAATTTGTCCTTTGGCCGTCCCCAGACCACGCCCATTGTCTGGCGTGGCCCCAGCGGCACCGTTACGATTGAGCCGCGGCTCACAGCCATGCCCTCCGGCACCCGATAGGAATAGGGGGTCTCCACCGCCACCGGAACCATCACAGCGACAACGTCTCCGGGGCCAAAAGTCTGCGGGTCTTTGCTCATGGACAAAGGTTAAACATGTCCGCTCTGATTCGGCCAAACCGGGTACCGCCATCTGGAAAGTTTGCCATTTCCTAACCCAAAAGGGATAAGTCTGCCCCATGGCCGATACCGCTTTCAGCACAGACCCTGAATTGGGCAGCCAGATACTTGACTGGCTGAACAATCTTGCCTCTATCCGCCGCCTGTCCGAGAAAACCATTGAAGCCTATCAACGCGATCTGGCCCAGTTCACAACCTTCATGGCCGCCCATCTTGGCGAACCCCTGTCTTTGAAATCCCTGCAAACCCTGCGTAGCCCCGATATGCGCGCCTATATGGCTCACCGGCGTAACCAGGGCGTTGGCGCACGCTCCCTTGCCCGCCAACTCTCCGCGTTAAAAAGTTTTTTCCACCATCTGGAACGCCTCGAACTGGTCAACAATCAGGCCCTGTTTCTGGTGCGCCCGCCCAAAGCCGCCAAACCCCTGCCCAAAGCCCTTACTTCCCTTGAAGCAAAGAACACTATTGCTGCGACCGGCGAACTGGAGGAAAGACCCTGGGTCGCTGCCCGCGACATGGCCGTGCTTTCCCTGTGTTACGGAGCGGGCCTGCGCATCGCCGAGGCCCTGGCCATTTCTGTCAGTGACCTTGAAACATCATCCTTGCGTGTCACCGGCAAGGGGGGCAAGACCCGTATCGTTCCGCTGATGGCACCGGTGCGCGCCGCCATTGAGAACTATCTTGCGCTTTGCCCGTTCAAGCCTTCAGGACGCGATATTATTTTTCGTGGAGTAAGGGGCGGCCCGCTCTCCCCCCGCCTGATTCAAAAACGCATGGTCCAGTTGCGGGCTGCCCTTGGTCTGCCCCCCTCCGCCTCCCCCCATGCCCTGCGCCATTCATTTGCCAGCCATTTGCTGGGCCGGGGCGGCGACCTGCGCGCCATTCAGGAACTGCTTGGCCACGCCTCCCTGTCCAGCACCCAGATTTACACCAGGATTGATACTGACCACCTGCTCGACGCCTATCAGAAGGCCCACCCCAGAGCCTGAAAAAAGCAAACCGTTTACCTTGTTGCGACATCAAATATTCACAGTTTGCGCGCAGCCTGCGCCCTTGGGGGAAGCTGTCGGCAGCTTCTGCCGGGGCTCAATATCTGCACGGGGAATTCACATGATAATCCTGAGAACCATCGTAGTGGCAGTCCTGTTGCTGTCACCACTGGCGACTTCACCAGTCCTTGCCATCGAGTTTGGCAACAATTCCAGCGAATGGGCCAACGACGGCGAGTGTGACGACCCCCGTTTTGCCGGGCCGGGCATGGCGGATATTCTGCTTGATGAAGATATTGGACGCGACGCCAACGATTGCCGCTATCTACTCAACAAAGGCAACATATATCTGCTTTCCGGAGGTGGCAAAGCCTCCCCCGTTGTTCCAGGCAGCGGCAAGAATACCGGCGATCTGTTTGGCAACAATTCCAGCGAATGGGCCAATGATGGCGAGTGCGACGACCCCCGTTTTGCCGGTCCGGGCATGGCGACAGTTTTGCTTGACGAAGATATTGGACGCGACGCCAACGATTGCCGCAGCCTGTACAATAGCGGCAATATTTACCTGCTCTCCGAGGGTGGAAAGGCCTCGCCCGTAGTCCCGGGTGGCGGCAAGACTGTCGGCAACCAGTTTGGCAACAATTCCAGTGAATGGGCGTTCGACGGGGAGTGCGATGACCCGCGTTTTTTTGGCAGCGGCATGGCCGCGGTGTTGCTGAACGAGGACATCGGTCGCGACGCCAATGACTGCCGTGCACTTTACAACGCCGGCGCCATCAACTGGCGCTAAAATGCCACTGCGCAACTTTGGTAAACAACAAGACTGAATCCAAGCAATCAAATTTCGTTTCAAGAGGAACCAGCTGTGACAAATCTCAACAAGTTCTGGCGCGCGGGACTGGCTTTGGCCGCCCTTTTCGCCATTGGCGCCATGTCTGCAACGGCATCCGACACCAAAAGTGCAAAACATGCTGACGGATCCGCACCTGTCGCTATCCAGATTGACGGTATTGACTTCGGGGACGATTCCAGCGCCTGGGCCAATGACGGTGAGTGTGATGATCCCCGCTTTGAGGGCCCCGGCACGGCCGTTGAACTGATCGAGGAAGACCGGTCCCGCGACGCAACGGATTGCTCTGCTCTGTACCAGGCAGGAGAAATCTCGCTTGTCCCTGCGCCGGACGAAATAGTCGCGGGCATTGATTTTGGCGACAATTCCAGTGAATGGGCCAATGATGGAGAATGTGACGACCCTCGTTTCGACGGGGCGGGCGCCGACGACATCCTGCTTGATGAAGATATGGCCCGTGACGCCAATGATTGCCGGGCTCTTTTTCTCTCCGGTGACATAATCTACCTTGGCGATGATCCCAACATGGACACCGTCACCTTTGATGGCATCGACTTTGGCGACAACACCAGCGAATGGGCCAACGACCTTGAGTGCGATGATCCACGCTTTTCCGGCAACGGCATGGCAGCGGAACTGGTTGCCGAGGACGAGGGCCGCGATGCCAATGACTGTCTGGCGCTCTACCAGTCCGGCGACATCACCCTTGCCCAGGCAGGTACAAACCCCGGCACCATCAGTCCCGCCCCTGTTGATTTTGGCGATGATTCCAGCGACTGGGCCAATGACGGCGAATGCGATGATCCCCGCTTTGAGGGACCTGGCACCGCCGAGTTGCTTCTTGAGGAAGATTTGGGGCGCGACGCCACAGACTGCTCAACCCTGTTCGCTTCGGGCCAAATCACCTTGGTCAACGACAGTGGCGGTAATGCACAAATCATCGACGGATTTGATTTTGGCGACGACACAAGCTCATGGGCCAATGACGGCGAATGCGACGATCCCCGCTTCACCGGCCCCGGGGCGGCAGAAATTTTGCTCGACGAGGACCTTGGCCGCGATGCTACAGATTGCCGGACCCTGTTTGCTTCGGGCGATGTCACCATAATTGACGACGGCGACGGCGTGGGTCCGGTCATGATTGACTTTGGAACCGACGAAAGCCGCTGGAACAATGACGGCGAATGCGATGATCCCCGTTTCTTCGGTGAGGGAATGGCTGTCAAGCTTGTCCTTGAGGATCTGGGCCGTGACGCCACAGATTGCCGCACCCTGTTTGAGGCCAATCAGATTTTTCTCACCGACGCCACCAATTTTGACTTTGGCACCGATGACAGCCGCTGGAACAATGACGGCGAATGCGACGATCCCCGCTTTTCCGGGGATGGCATGTCCGTGAAACTCGACCCGCTGGATTTCGCCCGGGATGCTTCGGACTGCCAGGCAGCCTTCGAGGCCGGAACTGTTGAATATGTGGGCGGCTACCTCACCGTCACCCTGAGCAACAATGCCGCTACAGCCGCCATCGACTTTGGCGACGACACCAGTTCCTGGTCAAACGATGGGGAATGCGACGACCCCCGTTTTGAGGGACCCGGCACCGCCGATCTGTTGCTTGACGAGGATATGGGCCGAGACGCCACCGATTGCCGCACCCTGTTTGAGGCCGGAGAAGTCTGCCTGTCTTCTAACGACGGCAGCAACGGCGGCGGTATTGATCCGGCCTCTGGCATCGACTTTGGCGACAATAGTTCTGACTATGCCAACAACAATGAGTGTGATGACCCCCGTTTTGCCGGGCCCGGCGTAGCCGGCGTGCTGCTTGACGAGGACCTGGGCCGTGATGCGAACGACTGCCTGGCGCTCTATCACTCTGGTGAGATCGGGTTGCTGGAAGACTTTTTCATCAGTTTTGGCGATGATTCAGGAGAATGGGCCAACGACAACGAATGCGACGACCCCCGCTTTGCCGGCAAAGCCATGGCTTCGGACCTGTTTGACGAGAACATTGAGCGCGATGCCTCTGATTGTCGTGCTGCATTCGAGGCGGGCAAAATCTACCTT